>NZ_LCWN02000032.1:0-22336 GCF_002078205.2 Vulcanisaeta sp. EB80 | reverse complement strand
TAATGAGCATCTACGAGTCATGTAGGTCGTTGAGTGTTGATTTTAGGGGTGTTGAGTTGGGTGATTGGTTGATGTTCCAGCAGAGTGAGCTTGAGCATCCAAATAGGAACATTACCTTGAAGCAAAACCATGAGTTTCACATAACAACAATTAGGTATGATGGGTCGATTGATAGGGTCGTGGTTAGACCCACAATACCGAGGATCTACAGTGAGTTGCTCGATACAATCCTCACCGGGCGTGTTGAGTACATGGGTAAGGTTGTGGTTAGGGACTACGGTGTTAGGGGTAATCAACTGTGGGTTCGCGGTGAGGTTCATATGACGGTACCGTTGGACATCTACTACGAGCACATGGCTAGGCATAAACGCAATGGTGGTAAACTATTTGGTGGTGTTGATGTTAATGTGGATAGGATTAACTTAGTAATCATTAATGAAGACGGTGAACTCATTGACCACAAAACATTCTGGTTTAGTGAGGTGACTGCACGAGGATTTCCCAAGCACAAGGCTTGGAGCATTATCGGCATGAGGATTCATGAGATGCTTAACTACGCCTACAACAATGGCGTTAAGACCTTGTTCCTGGAGAATCCGGAGGTTCTCGGTAGGTTGAAATTAATGTGGATTAGGAATGGCGACAGGGGTCATGAGAACTACAACCACAAGGTCACAATCTTCAGAAGCACAATCATTGAGAGGATAGCCCTAAAGGCACCACTATACGGCATAGAGACTAAATACGTAAACCCAAGGGGAACAACAAACTCAACAGAACACGACGAAATCATGAAGAAATATGGACTAGACAGGCACACAGCATCAGCATACCTAACAGCCCTAAAAGGACTTAATCACCAACAGAAATAAGTACTACAAATAACCATGAAAACCGAAACAGCCCAAACAACGTCGGTGGGCTTTCTAGCCTCACCGCTATAATCGATACCCTGCCTAAAACCAAAGTAGGCATAGGCAATACCCGTTGTTGGTATCGCCAGAAACACGGCAGACCAACCATATGGAATAAAACCGCCAGGCAAGCCTGCGTAGTTAACGGCATGCATAGCTAGACCCATTAATAAAATAAACGTGAGCGTCGGTATTAATAGCTTCCACCAACCAACACCAGTGTTCGTCTTACCCATAACATGGACACCAAACCAATTGAGTAGGAAGAAGAAAACCGTGAAGACGGCAGCAACTAAAGTACCAAGTGGTGTTAGAACACCGTTAGACATCAACGATGGCACATAACTAGACATGTAGGTCACAGCAGCTATAGCCTCAGATGGGGCAACCGTAACAGCACTTAGGAAGTATGCCCAACCCATTAGGAACGATGCGAAACCACCATGAGTATACTGCGGATACCTAACAATGCCACCCGACTTGGGAAGCATACCGCCTATCTCGGCATAGGATAACGCTATAAATATCATTAGAAAGCCGGCAATAACCCACGACAGAATAGCCGCCGGACCCGCCGTAGCAGCTGCACCAAGAGAACCAAACAACCAACCACTACCAACCATACCGGTAAATGAAAGCATGAAGAAATCCATCGAAGTCAGGGCCCTCCTAAGCCTAGCCTGGGGCTGAATCGTGTTACCCATACAAATAGACTTATTATAAGCGCCTTAAAAATTAAACATACCATCTCGTTAATGTAAACTGCATTGCATACGACTTCCATACTTTTAACGTTATTAAATTAAATGTAGCATAAAACAGGCATTTGCGCAATTAGCATTGAAAGATTGAATTTAATTAATAGCATTTATAAAAACATTGGACTGAATCAGCTTTTGGGCTACATGATCGTATTTGCTCGGTTCAACACCGAAAACCCAGTATTAAAGGCAGGTATAGAGATTTTCGGGTTTAGTTACAAAGGTTCAATGCGTAACCATGCAATTCACGCTTTGCTTTAATGAGAATCAAGTAACCTATTCTTCTTTTATGTAAGGTCACAAAGAAAGCAAAAGCAAGCAATTTCCCTACAAAGCTGTGGTTTAACGTTTATTGGCCCATTCATGATTAAGTCACCAGGTACCTCCAATCCCAACCACCCAGCAGTTAATGAATGGGATCCTCCACGTGATTCACGGTGATTATTGAATTCGACAAGGCACTCAACAATCCTGTTGGTGCTGTTAATGTGGATCATGTGTTCAATGACTTACTATTCATAACCAATAAGGCGAGGACGGGAGAGTGGTCGGCAGGACCATACGCAACTCTCGATAATATCAATTAGGGAGGAGGACTACGAACTACTCAGGACAAAGAGATAACCTGACCACCCATGCATTAATCAATTGAAGCAGCTAGGAATTATATAGGTGACCGAGGATAGGGAACGTCGTAATTAGTGATGACACAATAAATCTAAATACGCTAAGGGTAAAAATAGTTCTTTAGCTATTTAAAATTTGACTATTATTATCATGGCATCAATAAGGCTTGACCTTGAATAGTTACTCAAGAATATCCTAAAGTATCATGTAAATTGCGAAGATTTACACAACTTAACGAATAAGTCCTCATTAGGATATACACAAGAGCACGGTCAATAATTACCTTCCTAGTGGTGTTGGGTATTTACTACTAGTGTCTCCGCCTTCTAATAACCATGACAGACACTATTACCGAAGTTACTATAACTACTACAATGACTAGGTATAACGTGATGTACGGTATTGATGATGAGAATACGGTCGCTAAACCCTGGGTGGCTACGAACACAAGGCCCCAGTTAGCATAGTTGTTGCCTGTTCCTGAACCAACACCAAATACGTAATAACCGCTCCTTGGTGGTTCGTAGTACCCATTTAGGTTTAATGCAAAACTTGACGACTGTCCTGTACTCATATCGTAAGCGTAGCCGTTGAGTGTATCTGTTACTGGGTCGTAAATGACTATTATGCGTACATAATCGCCAGGCCTTGGCTGAAATGCACCATTGCCAATACCATCCCAACCAGCGTATGGCCAACCAAGGTTGGGTGAGGGGGTTGGATAAATGGTTACCAAGGAGCCATCCGGATTACTAACTAACCAAACATTCCACTGACCAGTAGCACCATTGGTTCTATTCCCAAACTGCCACCATGGATCCCACTGAACGATAATGTATTCACTAGAGCTCTGGGGCATTATGACATCACCCGCCACTGGCGAGAAATTCTCACGTGCGGTGGAGTAGTAAGGTATTGAGTAATTGTAGCTAGGGTTTATGTTCCACATTGTCGGTGTTAAGAATAGGTAAATCATGAAGCCATCGGATGGCCCTGGAAATGAGTATTGGGTGTATACGCCGATTAGTGTTACCGTTACAGGAGAACTACCATTGTAATATTCCCGCCAAAACATGGCACCAGCTGAATGCTGTTGGGACGACACCAGCTCCAGCACGGGTTGGTTTACACTCGCCGAGCTCCAATATTGGCTTATGGTTAATGGCCCATAATACCACGGCCATTGGTTAGTTGGATAACCCATCTGATCGCCTTGGTACACGTGAGGTATTCCGAAGTACTGCTGCCAACTCTGTAAATTCAAAATCGCCTGCGTATAACCTTGACCAAGCACAACCGAGCTAAGTATGAAAACTATAATCGTAATCATTATTGTAAATACATACTTTATCCTGGTATTAACCATCATGGTGAGTATTATTTCTTTCAGTTTTATATAAGCTTTTTGTTCAATCACTCTTCAATATCAATCTAGAACCAAAACAGAATGTTAAAGAAAACATATTTACAAAGATAAATAAATAAGCTTAATTTTTCTCATATATTCATATTACATACCTTATAAAAACAGAAGGAAAAAGGCAATTTTCAATAGATTCAACGAACGGCTACATATTTAGCTGTAACACTGTGAGGAAAGGCTAAACAAGGAGTTAGCGGGCCCGGTGGGATTTGAACCCACGACCTACGGCTCCGGAGACCACATAACCGCAAGACCAATTGCGGTTAGCCGTAAATGGGTTTTACGAACGTGTCACCCAATTGCACGGGTTCAAAAACACGAACCCGTAAACGACTAAGACCTAGCGAACTGCATGGCTAGGTAATAGTAGGGTATGTTCCTTGCGTCCCTCTTAGCCTCCTCCCAAGTCGAGTAGCTCAGCCCCATCGAGTTGAGCATGCTAAGGACCAACGTCCTCGCCACATCACGCACAGGTGGCGGTGCCGAATCAATGCACGCCATGAACTCAGCCACACTACTCGCCTTACGGCACCTCTCAAACAACCTATCCACATTCCTCTTGACACGCTGTGCCTCTTTGCTCATTATGCTGTGCATTGCCGTGCCCGGGTCCACACGCCTAGCGAGGCTCATACTAGGAGAATAAAGGCACAACTTGGTTTTAAAACTACCGCACCAGGGAGCCTCATCACCGAGTCAGTGCTATGCCATTTCGGCACTCACTGCAGTGGTTTCCCAACCCTCGATGCCTTCATTGCCCTGTACTCCTTGAGTGCTTTGTTGAATTTATCGGCGATGTAGGACAAGGCACCAAGTAGCATGAGCATGCCGACTATGCCCGGACCAGTGACCTCCGATGGGCGAATCACCGCCCCACCCACTGCTGCCACTAGAATTAAGACAACAAGACCTAGGGCAATCCCAAGCCCAATGACTTTCCCCAAACCCATCAAATTAGAGCTTGAAAAGGAGAAATAAAAACCTGTTGTTTTGAGGCACAAAACTACTAATTATTAATTAGTAGTTACAGCACCAGTATCTCCCTCATTGTGCCTGGCCTGGCTAACTCACTGGGTAGTGGGTACTGTGTTGGCATTGTTGATGGGAGCCACAGCAGTGGTATCAGGAATGGTGGCACAGGTGGCACTGCCGTTGGTGGGACTGGTGGGTTCTCGGTCACTGGTGGGTTCTCCTGCCTAGTGGTTGTTGGTGTGCCGGTCGGTGTGATGGTGATCGGTGGGAGTAGTGGCGTGGTTATTGGCGGGTTGGTCGTGAGTGTGCGGGTCACAGTCCTAGTGGTGATGGGCACATAGGGAGGCGGCACCACAGCAAAGCCTCTCCTCTCTGGTGGTATGACCCAGGTCCAGTACTCCTCAAGCTCTGACTCTCCTCCGCCACCTCCTCCGCCACCAATGCCTATACCGCCTCCTCCGCCAGTCCTAGCCTGCGTTGTGGTTGGTAACTGCGGCAGTTGGGTGGTGGGTCTCTGTATGGTTATAGAGACTTGACTGCCTCCGCCTGTGGCTATTGGTTGCTGTCTCTGTCTGGCTTCCTCGAGCGCCCTAGCCAGGGCGCCTAATTCAGCACCGCCTATTGGGGCGAACCTAGTCTCCATGGACTCAGCCTGCCTGAGCAATTCCATTGCCTGCTCCCTAGTGAGACCCAGCCTCTCGAGTTGTTGTAGTTGCTGTTCGCCTGCCCTAGCACCGGCACCAGCCTCTGCACCGCCCAACGCCTCCTCACCCGCCCTTAGGGCTGGCGGTAGTTCGGCTTCCTCCTCGGTGATTGTTGTCAATAACCTGCCGTAGGGAGTGACTGCGTAACCAACACGGGGCAGCCTCTCCGTGCCCTCAAGCACGCTCACTAGTTCACCAGTCTCACCCAACCCAAACGCCCTCGCTGGACCGTACTCAAGCAAATACGGCATGCCAGGCATTTCACTCGCCACAAACCTAATGGCTTGGGCACCGGGTCTCACCAAGCCCTGGCTCTCTAGAGACGCCATTGTTCTTAGGCTCCCCATCAACTCGCTGTACAACTCGCTGGCGATTGTGCTCGGTGGTGCCTCTAGCCCGTAATTCCTCGCTATCTGTGCTATCCTAGGCATGAACTCGTTGAAGTCCTTGCTCGTGATTGCGGCTTCCTCGACGTCACGCATGAAGTTGCCGAAGCGTGCAGACTCAAAGGCAGTCACGGGTATGTTTTGAGTCAGTTCGTACGTGAGCCTGGCAAGTAGTGGTGACTCCGTGTTCTCCATGACTTGCTCCGCAAGCCTCGAAGCCCTTGCCAAACGCCATAACCTGTTCACGACGTCAAACACGCCCTGCTCGGACTCCTCATAGAGCGGGTTCACACCAACCAGGAAGCCCGCCTCTATGGGTAGCCTACCCGTCATGCCTATCATGTACCTCACCTCCCTAAGCGTCTCCATTGCCTGCTCGGGAGGTAGCTCCTCAACCAGCGCCCTAACAAACGGCGTTGTGACGCCCTCAACGCCAGCCACCTCTCCCTCACGTGTTAATGCACCAACGACCCTGGACTCGGTGGGGATAATCCTTATTGTGCCCAGGCCAGGTATCTCCTCGCTAATGCCGGTGACAATCGGTGCAACCCTGACACGGGCTGGTTGCAACTCAAGTGTTGGTCTGAATAAGCCCTCGCCAACCCTCTCGAACTCAACCACTGGGTTCTCCTCAACCATGACGGGAGTCAAGGCACTGCCTATGAACCTCAAGCCCCTGCCCGCTAGTCCAGTTATGTCCCCTAGGAACTCGCCCAACCTGTATATTGATGAGCCGAGCCTACCGCTCTCCGCAATTGGTGCAAGCTCTTCGGCAAGCGATGGTCCTGCCGTTTCCAACCAAGCCCCAGTCCTAATCAAACCCCTACCCAAGCCACTCATCATGAGCATTGTTGGATCTATCCTAGTGAGTACATTAGCAATCTCGGGAGACCTCAAGGCAGCAATGGGCAGGACATACCCAGCCAGGGAACCAATCGAGTATGGCGTGATGTATGGCGTGCCCGTCAAGAACTGCCAAGCCTCCCTAGGCAAGCCCCTTGGTGCCTGTATGCCTTGACCAGTCTGGTAGGCACCGAGGTTAAGCCCAAACCAAAACTCGGCTGGATAATTGAAGTACTGAGTAATGCTTTGCGGTACACCCATTGCTCCGAGGAATGTACCGGTCAATTGGGATATGTTTGCGATTGTCGGCAGGAAGAAACCAATGCCTGCCTCTATCGGGTTGGTTGCTCTCGCCAGGGTTTGCAGCACCTGCCTCTGTCTCTGTGGTAGTAGGTAATCAATGAGCGAGAGTTCTGGGAATGCTAGGGCGAGTGCGTTCACGTTGCCGTACTTTGCCATCCACTGGCTAAACTCAACGCCAGCCCTCTCGGCAGGCGTTAATTGTGGTGTTGTCTGCGTCTGTGTTATTTGTGTGCCAGGCGGTAACTGGCTGTATGATTGTAGTAATGCTCCGCCCATGAAGGTTGCACCCAAGCCACCAGGCTGTGTCAATGTGTTAGGCGTCACGTTGAGCATGGGCAACGCACCCAACTGCTGGTTTAGTTGTGTCACATAGCCACCAGCCTCAATGAGTTGCTGAATCTGCGGCAGGTCCTTGCCCTGGGCTAGGTATATCTTTGCTTGGTCGTATGCGTTGTAGGCTTGCTGGGCGGTGCTCATGACCTCCCTATACCACTGGAGCCAGCCCTGTGGGTTGGTTGATGGATCTGGCTGATTATTCAACAACTGCACGAGTTGGTTGTACGAGCTTATGAACTGCTGGACGGGTGGAGCCGACATAATGAACTGCGTTAGGTACCCCTGGGCTACCTGGTTTGCCGTGTTTGCCTGTGCCCTCAACCTGCTCGCCAGGTCTGTGAGTCCCATTGACTGGGCTTCATTAGCTAACTGATTGAGTTCATTAGAGTAGTTCAGCCAGCTCTGGTAGGTGTTTCGGTAGTAATTCATCATCATAAGGCTGTAGAAGCCTGGGTCGGAGCCCGCTATGGCACGCATTAGCTGGGGCGACATGTGTGGTGGCTGTGTGTTGGGTGGTTGCGGGAGTTGGCTCAGTATTGTTAATTCATTAACCAGGGTGTTAAGGGACTGGGTGCTTATGGGTAGGTTGTACTGCTGGGCTAGGGCGTTGAGCATCTGGGCGTACTGGAGGGCCTGCTGGTAATTCCCAGACTGCATGTTCTGATTGATTTGTGTCATGAGCTGGTTCGCCGTGGTTAATCCGAACTGCTGGGTGGTCATTGTCGGGTTGGGGTTCATGTGCCAGTTCACGAAGGTGTTCGCATAATTGATGTACCCTTGGGCGTTCTGCATGGCTTGCTGAATCGTTGGGTTACTCATGAGCTGGTTATAGAGCGATGGGTTGTTTTGCTTGAGGGCGTTCATGTACGCCAGGAAGGACTCGGCAGAGTTAATCCCAGGTCCGTAGGCGAGACCGTGCCTGCTATAGTTACTAACTACACCCTGAGCCATGGACAAAGCCGTGTTTTGAATAGCCGTGTTAGTACTCGGCGTGGAGCCACCACTGCCACCACTTGGCGGTGTAGGTGATGGTGCGGGTGGGGTTGTGCCTCCCGTCGTTGTTGGTGGCGATGGGCTTGCATACACGCCAGCTATTACCTTTGGCGCCAATGCACTCACCAAAGCAAGTTGCCACACCGGTATTGGCTCACCCTCACTCAACTCTTGCTCAATGATTTGACTCCACTGGCTAAGCAGGGCAAGCCTCTCCTGCGGCGTTAAGCTGCCGCCACCCCAGCCCTGCGCCTCCCTAAGCAACTCGGAAACGGTAGGCGGCGGGTTAGCGGAGATGTACGGCGCGGAACCACCACCTGTTGCCGTCGGTGGTGGCGGACTTGGGTGTGCAGTTGGTGGCTTAACCTCCTCAGTAGTTGCTGGCTTAGGCTGCCTCGGTCTATTCTGCTGGTAAGTCCACGGCATGAACGGGTTATACACAGGCATAGCGCGAAAAACACCAAAAACACAAATTTAAGTCTAAACGAACGGAGACCCCTATCTGCCGTGGTTTTCGTGCGGTCAAGGTTCATCACTCGGTTCAGTGGAAGACTGGCTCGCCACCATAGGCATTAAACCTACCTGCAAAATTTGGTTTTTGTGGGAAATAAGCCCTCTGGAGCTGGGAATAAGAGGTTTAACACCGGCATTAAACCTACCTTTGCTACCGTGAACGCCAGAGCCGAATACTCGAGTAAACCAGGCAGTTAAGAATTTAACCTACCTCATGAAAACTCACGTAATGCCCAGCGGGAGACTAAGCAAGAAGATGGAGTTGGTGCTCTACCTAGCCAGGAAGAGCACGAAAATGGCTACATATGACGAGTTGGTCGAGTACTTCGTGAATGAAAAGGGCTGGTCAAGACCACTGCTGAATGCATACTTGAGTGAGTTAGCGAAAAAGCGTGTCATAAGGCGAGCCTGGATTAGGGTGGGTGGTAAGCGTCATAGGGTTTACAGGCTCAATGAGGGTGCCTCACTATGACGAGGCTCAAGGTCAAGCCCAAACCAGGCACATGCACCGAGGGCACTAGGGCAAGCAGCCCCACACAAGCCTGTGCAAGGTGCATCCTCGAGTACATACTGAGCAATAGGCGTAGGTTCATTAGGAACGTCCTGGCAGGAGACGGCGAGCTCAAGGTCACAACAACAGTGCTGAAGAGCCTCGCCCATGAACTATGCGGGCTAGACCTAACCAGAGGAGGTGGCTTGGGCAGGTTGATTAACGCACTAACGGCAATAGCGAGGAGGAGAGGCTACGCTGTCGAGTACATAATCGCCAGGCACCCAACAAAGACCGAGAAAAGGACAATATTCCTCAAGCCCAAGCACAGGGAGAGGGCAAAGGCAAGGAACTAAAACCAATAATAATTTTATTTGGTTTTAGGTGGGGTGTCACGGCTTGGACTTCTCGCCGATTTTCGGTGGGGTGCTCTTCGGCGTTAGCGAACCCCTGAAGATGCCGTGAACCCTCAGGACTAGGCCGAGTATGCAAAAATATTCGTAGTACTCCCTCAGTTGCGTGTCGTTCTCACTGACACCTATGCACCCAGCATCCTTTAGGAACGCCTTGACCTCCTCATCAACGCATTGAGGGACGAAGCCCCTAATGTCCTTGCCATAAGCGTTTTTGAACAGCTCAGCCAGTTCCGAGAGGCTTGCGTTTTCGAGTATAGCCTTTAGGCAGGACCTGGCGTAGGTCAGGGCGTAGGTCAGCTCGGGCACGTTGTGGAAGTTAGAGCGCCTCTGTAGCTCCTGTAGGCAGTTCTCAACAGTCTCCTCTCTAATTGCCTTCATGGGTTCGGCACCCATCCCTAAGTCACCTCAAGTTCGCCCATTGCTTCTGCATAGCCATACTCATTGGCTAGGTCATACATCGCCTTAACCACGTTGATCACACAATTCCAAGTGGCTTTAGCGTATTCACTCTCCCTCTCCTTAATTGCGTACCTGTTCTCAAGCTCCCTCTTGTTCAGGTGGTTCTCTAGGCACGCTGTTGTCGCTGTTGTTAAGGACTCAACAATGTTGGGGCCTAGGCAGGTTATCGGCAAACCCCTGGTCTGTAATGTGTATAGGAGATCCTTGCGGTACTTAAACATGAGGACTGACGGTGGTGGGAGCATGGAAGTATAGCAGGACTGCGCCAGAGGAAGAATCACCTCATTAATGAATTCTTTAGGTTCGAGAAAAGCGATGTGCACATGCTTCGTGTCTCCAGGCGGTGGCTCGGCTAGGGTGTCCTCAATCGATGCCATGCACGCCTCGTACTCACGGTCAAGGCGCGTAATCCTGTACCTAACGGTGGGTGATGCAGTGACTTGTTTTGTGGGCATGGGTGAATCACCCACCTCGTGCTTCCTTCCTAACCTTCCTCTTATTCAGCACCCTGTCTAGCACGGATTTCAACGTGTATATTTTGCGTTCGTTAATTTCCTTCTCAAGCCACTCGGGAAGACCGAATACGGCTCTCCTAGGCACCCTGTCAATCCACTTCGGCTTCAATGCCTTAAACCAGTACTGATCACCGAACCACATCTTCATATACCTGGCGTAAACCCACCTTTCATACAGTATTTCATCATAGCCGTACTTTGCGTATATGAACTCACTGCTTGCCGCAACTTCCTCGGGGAAGTATGACTTATGTATTGCGGTCATGACAACCACGCCGGAAGTAACCCTGATAATCCTGTAAGCCTCCTTGAAGGCTTGGTAAAGCTCACGCATCTCGCCACCTAGTTGATAAGCCTTCCTAGACACCAAGTCATCCAGGAAGAGTATCGGCTTCCTCCTCAACTCATTCACGTGTTCAATTAAGTCACGCATGTCATTCAAGAACCTCTCCAAGTCACTGACTCCCGTGTAGTAAGCCCACCTGTACTCCTCATCAATGCCGTCAGGCTTGGTGCAGTGTTTGCTCATACATAACTCGCCGTAGTTCTTCTCGACGTACTCAATGCATGGTGCAGTGCCTTTAATCCCACGGTGGGTGCATAGGGAGGCTATGATGGCTGTCTTGAGGCTGTAGTATGCATAACTGGTCTTGCCGACGCCGGGCTGGCCAACAATGAGGGAGCTGAAGAACGGCTTCTTACCCATCAGCACGTCGTAGATCAGGCTGGCTAGAGTGCTGTTGTTGTAGTAGTGCGTGAACACGTCCATGCTCTTCTCATCCATCACAAACCACCCCTCACCCTCTTGTCAAGCATCTCCTTAGCCTTCACGTATGCCGTGATGCCGCTTTTTTCGTAAAGCCTCAAGACCAACCTCAGGGCTAGGGAGTTGTCCTGGCTAACCACGTCAACGGCGGCACTGAAGAAGCGCCCAGGGGTTAGTGTATCCATTAGGTACTGCCTGCACTCCGGCGTGTCGCAAAGGTCCCTAGCCAAGGACTCCCTAAGCTTCGCCAACTTATCCAGGGCTTCCCTCGGGACCCGTACTGACTTCCACTCCATTGGTGTAAATACCGGCTTGGGAAATATAAATGCCTCAACATAACAGACACAACAAACACAAGGGTATCGCTATATAGGACACACGGCATTCACAAAGCCGTTATTTAACTGAGACACCCGTAGGGCTCGGTCACGGCGGAATAGAAAAGCATGGAGACCAACCCAGCCCCACGGGGCAGGCACCACACCCAAGCCCGAGTTTTAGAACCCATTTAATATATTCATCAACACCATGGTCAATTTGAAGGGGGAAATACATATGCGCGTTAGGCTTTTTGCCTGGGCTTCACTGCCCACAGGTTGGCGATGCCTTGTGCCTCAGCAATTGGTCTAGCCACTATTCTCCTGGTGGCTCCTCCTCCCTCGAAGGTGACGGCAAACCCAAGCTCGGTTAGCCTGTTGATTAGGTGCCTGTAGAAGCGCATAAAGAAGCTTGACTTGCGCCACCACCCGTTGGGCATGCACCTATCCACAATGAAGTGCTCAATGCTCGCCGTGGTTATTTTCAGGACACCATCACCCCTAGCCACGTTGGCGAGGAACTCTTCCTTATGACTCAACACGTACTCAAGGAACTCCTCCGCACACCTGACAGCCCTACCAACCTCGACCTCACCCATCAAGCACCACCCCAGCGTGCTTTCTCGTGCCTGCACGGAAAAACCGTAGAGTTACCGTAACCATTTGCACTTCTACAACCTAGCGACGGTTTCACTACTTCACTATATTCACTACCAGAGGGGCTAACTCTAGCAAAAACTACTAGTTTCGTGTATCGTGCACGGGTTGCAAGAGGAGCTGAATTGAAAGGTATGAACGTGGAATTCACGGAAACCGTGCTAGCAAAAACTTTTGCTAACTCACTGGAGCTGGTAGTGAATATAGTGAAGTAGCGAAATCCTGCTACAGTTGAAAATACCCATCGTGCATTTATACAAATATCAAGGCTCATGGTGTCTCACCGTTACTGCTCGATTCTTCCGTGGTTTCACCGCTCCCTTCGTTTTCATTTTTTAGCTCCCTTTCGAGGAATATCCTGACCAGCTTCGCCAGCGGTATTGCATATCCGTTTTTCTTCACGCCGTTTATGGTGAAACTAGACTCAGGTGCTCCTAGGAAAGTTCTACGTGCGTTGGATATTAGCGGCATTTTCGTGAATATGACGACCTCTACCAGGTCCTCATCGTATGCGTTCTTCAGTAATACGTACAACGCAACTGCGTCAGGGTCTTTTCCGATGACTCCTCTATCAGACGTGTCCTCGATACCGTATGGGTACATTAAGTGTGTATGGATTACCTCATCCAGGTCTCTCTTTAGCTTCTCAAGCTCCTCACTGTTCCTCGGCTTTGTTAGCTTTATGCCGGCCCTCTGTGGGTTTTCAAGGATATACCTCAGCACCTTAACTGCGGAAGCCGGTGGTGTCTTGAGTTCCTCAGCCACGAATCTGTAGGCAGAATCGACCAATGCATCGGCGTCCGTCAGTGCCAATTTCTCGTTTTTCTTCGCTTCCCTTAATTCCTTGACTATGCCCAGGGTGTACTGCACCACCTCATTCACCTTAGCATCGCCCAGGTACTCACGTCCTATTGCCATCGCCAGTTTCTCAATAAGCTCCAGCAAATCAGCTGTCTTAACCAGTTCATCTCTGTATTTCTGCCAGAGTCTGGTTGCGAATCCATAGATGGGCTTGAGCACGAGCAGGTTCTTGAATCCCTCCCTATTTATCGGCTCATGGTCCCAGGAGATTTCGATGAACCTGCGTATTATCGCATAATCGCTCGCTTCATTCATAACTTCTTTCAAAAACTTCACGAATGGTACGTTGGTGTATGCAACCATGCCCCTCAGGTTCAAGAACCTCACTGCGATGCCTTGCCCATACCTAGCAGCTTGCACCCTAATCGTACCCATACCAACAACAGCACTTAGAAAGATACCGACGTTTGCCGAAAGTGCCTTTTTGTCCTGTTCATCGAGGATTAACGGCAACCTGTTCAGAGCAAGCAGGTTCCTAAGCTGGGCTTCGGAGGTGACCGCTCCGTTAATAACAATGAAGTAGTACTTCTTGGCGTCTTCTTTTTCTTCGTCTAACAATGGCACCAGCACGTGCCTAACCAGTGATGTTTTTCCCTCACCGCCTTGTCCGTAATTATAAACGATCATATCATTGAATGTTTTGTTTTTGTACCTAACCATGGGTGTTATCAACTTGGCAAAACTGGCCATCACGTTGAACCACGCCCACCTAGCGTTGCTTTCGGGGTAGTACTTCTTAATCCACTCGTATGCCTTCAGCAATGGTTCTATTCCGTAGTCAGAAATGTCGAGCAAGCCGTATGGGTCCACGAAGCCATCATCGGTGATCCCAGCACTAATAACAAGCCTAACCCTGGGCATGATTGCCTTAATCAAATCCAGGTATTTCTCGTTCCCGATGATGTAATTACGGATACCTGGGGCATTCCTCAACGCTTCAATGAAGTTATCAAAGTCGGTCGATACCGCTATTACTTTGCCGTCGTGTAGTGCCACGAAGAACCAATCGCCATAGAAGGGATCATACACCTGCCCCATATACTTGGGCAGCAACGCAATCGGTGAGTAGTTGGGCTTTCTACCGCCCTTTTTCTTTCCCCTCTTAGCCACGGACTTAATCGCCACTACGTCATATTGGCTGTCCTCCCTAGTGTGCGTAACTAGGGCCTTATCGCAAATCGGCTTGCTAAGACAGTACTCAAGCTTTGGTACCTCAAGGCCCCTAGCCCACTGTGGGACGTTGATGGGTCCCTCCTCACGGGGCAGGTACTCATCAAGAACCTCCTCAGTAACCACTGCATTTATGCCGGTTATTGCGTGGATTATTGCGTCGAACCACTCCTCAGGTTCCTGCAACTTCAGTAGGCCTTTCTCTATGGCCTTTTGAATCACCCGCTTCAGGTTATCTTCGAAGGCTGCCCTACCCCACAGCTTTGCGGTGGGCTTGGTGTAGATGTAATCCACAGTCTCCTTAAAGTGCCTCTCCTCGTTCTTGATTATTCGCTGCAGGGTGTTTTGATCCACCTTATCGGAGATGTCTTGGATACCCGTGTTTATTATTCGCTCAACCACCTTCCTGGCCACTTCATACTTAATGCCATCACGTCTCATTATGCTGGATAGGCCGAAGAGGATTGAGTCGTGTATGTGCTTACCCTCGTCAGTTTCGAACCACCAAATGGGCCTTACTGAATTAACGATTTGGTTGATTCTTTCCTCGCTAAGGTCCTTCGTAGGCTCGGGGAGCTTTAGCTCGCCCTCAGTCAAAGCCAGGTATTCGGTGTAATCGGTTGCAGACTCAGCCGCAGCCTCCTCCTCCGCCCTAGCACCAGTCTCCTCCAACCAGTTAACTACCGATTGCTCAACCAATGCGATTATGGTCTTTAGCTCATCGCATGTGATTACCTCTCCCTGACCCACGTCCTCAATACTAATCGGCACCCAACGCCCGTCCTCCCACTTTACGGGTTGGTAATAGGCACCTGATGGGTGTTTTCCATAAACAACCTCATAATTCGAGACCATCACCTCGATAGCCTCGCTCCTAACAGTGCCGCCTGGCAGGCACTTCCTCGGTACCCTAACAACAATGTACATGCCACGCTGCAACTCGCTTAGTTTTTTGTGCTCGCCAGTGTCCTGCACAACACAATCGCAATCCTCACCAGGGCCTTTGCAATTGCACGTTACTCGGTTTTTCGGTCTAGGACCAGTGAGGCCACAGAAACTGTATGTCTGCCCGCAAAGCCTCGCACGCCACTCCTCGCCAAAGGCTTTTCTAAGCACCTCACTTGCTGTATCAACGTCGTCTAGGTCGAGAACAACGACACCGTACTCCTCATCCTCAAGGTAACTCCCAGTAACAGCCAAACCGCTAGCCTTTGGTAGATACTTTTTCAACTCCTCCCATTTTTGCCTATTGGTTGCATTCCAAAACGTAACAGGCTTTTTGTCGGAATTAACGGGCACAACGTTAAACCCTAATTCGTAAAGCTTCTTGGCAGCGTCAGCAATATCTGCGTTAGTTTTAAATGTATCCGAATCACTTTGTTCTCGAGGCTTTCCCGGCATTTGTGCTCACCTCGTTCGTGGGGTTGTTTGTGTTGGGGTTTTGAATGGGTGTGATGCTCACAACCCACGCTTTGTTCACGATTACGACTTGCCCGTTGACATTAACCAAATACCAGAACTTTGATACTGCACTGATCAAGCCCTCAATGACCTCGCCATTCCCAAGCTTGATTTTGCACATTTGCTTGTCTACTAGGGGATCGAAACCCCCGTAATCGTTAGCCTTCTTTGGTTGTTGCGGTTGCTGTTGGGACATGACTTGCGGCTTCGTTTGGGCTTGACGCTGCTGGTTTTGCCTCACCTGGCTCCAGTTTTGGCGTGTGTTCATGATTCACCACCTCCCATGACTTCCCTTACCTTCCCGTATCTCGGGTCGTCGGGGTAAACAACAATGGGTTGTGGCTCCTTAGCGAAGTCGTAAAGTTCCTTATACACGATTGCCCAATTACGGTTGCTGAACGAAGCCCATCCCGATAGGTTCACTTGGATTACAGCCCTAATCGACCTTGTTGCTATTGCTTTCCTTAACAACGCATTTAGCGCACGCAACTCACTCTCACTAAAGATCTTAATACCGTCCTCACTGGTTTTCGTGAGTTTGAAACCCAGGAGCTCGGCGTCCTCCCTGGTAATGATTGGTTGCTTCCTAGATTCACGGTAAACCTCCTCCTCGGTGAGTGCATAGGAAAGGTCCCACAACACCCTGACTCCCTCTGGGTCGAAGCCCAGCGGTATGAGTAGCGTTTTGATTACGAAGTCGTGAAGAATTTTGCAAAACACCGCTCTATCGAGGAGGTAACCCTTGCAGGCCTTTGTTGCGCACTGCCCGAGTTTCCACACTGAGGTGCACCCGAGGTTTTTAGCTAACCTATATGCTAGGTCGGGTTTTATTGCGCCAACAATGATGTTGCAGTTCCCCTTCACGCTGTATAGCGAGCATATTTTTACGCCATCGACCTCCTTGCGCCAATTATAGACGGACTTAGCAACACTTGCCATGTCCATCACCTCTGTGCAGGTTTCAGACTGCCCTGTATCATTGATAGTGTTGGTATTATCACAACGACGGGTATTGTTCCGATTCTCCACAACTCCTCGGCGAGGCGTTTCAACTGCTTGGGGTACCTTATGTATAGGTATGGATGCTCCGTCCTGCGTATTGATGAGTAACCAGACCAAGCGATGTTGTATTGCGGTAGGTAAACGGTTATGAGTCGACCTGCATAGGCAGCCAACCAACTACCGATGAAGCTGTCCAGGTCAGCGATCTTCAGTATGTATCTATTTCCATCCTTCAGCGTATTGCCAGGCACTACATAGCTAGGCCCTGTCTGCATCGGCGATACATTTAAAAGGCTGGGGACGTTGCCTATCATTGGTGATGTAAAGCCCGGTACCTGACTCCCCGTTGATGAGTTCCCCATCGTTCCCTCTCACCCCCGCTGAATTATCCTTATCACCCCTTAATAAACTTTCTCCAACATGTTTGCCCATATTTTCGGTATTTTTGTAATAACACTGTGAATGGCAGGGTGTTTAACAACCTGACTATCAAAGTGCTATCACTTTGCTAGCACTTTACTATCATAGTCGTGGAACAAATTGCCAGGTCTTTGGCTCATGGACTTGAACAACTGTTCTATGTTGCACGGGAGACCATCCTTTCATTGTGAATCCCGTGCAGGTTGTACAAGATTGTTGAGTAAAAGCACGATTTGCACGTGCCCGACTTGAGTTTTTCCTAATATCAATAGTGAGCACTCGCTCGATTTTTAGAAAACTCAAGGTTATTGTTTTGTATGTGGTGGGTGAAAGTTTTGCCCAACTCTCGTGCACTCACTGCAGTGCTGGTCGTGCACCGAGTGCCCACGTGAGACTCGAGAGACGGCAGTCACTGCGGTGGCAGTTGTGCCGAGGTGAGAGACTACCTAATTAATAATTAGTAATTTAGCAGCAGACACGTGGTGCGTGCTTGATGTACCACTGCCTAAGCTCCTCATGCCTAGGACTCCAATAATGCTCGACCAGTATGCGAAATTCAGATGGTGGTGCCCTGCCCTGTAAAGTATTGACTATGGACTCGGGCACTCCTTGGCTTATCATGTGCGTAGCGAAGAATTTTCGCAATTCATAAAGCTCGAACTCACGCCCAAGCACCTGCTTGGCTGTGTCCTTGATTTCTCGCCTTAGCCTGCTTTGGTCGAACGGGATTAGTTTGCGTTTTGCGTTCTCAATGATTTCCCTACTGAACAGGTTGCTCGCCGACCAAGCCCTACCCATTTTCTCGACCCAAGCCTCTCTATGCGGGAGGTACACTTGCTTAACCCAGTCCAGGAACTCTGGGCGTAGGAAGGCTATGAACGCCCTCTTAGTGGGCGTTACCTTCCCAACCCTGAGCATGCCGTGCTCAACATCCAAGTCATCAACACTCAACAGGAAAGGCTCACCCGGCCTAAGCCCAGTCTCGGCAAGCAGGGCAAAGTAGAATTTGCTTTCTATAGTGGGTAGTTGTTGCCAGACCTGCCTAAGTTGCTCAACACTAGGCAGCCTGGGTTTGGTGTTGTTCTTTGGTTTATAGACTGTGAAGACGTCATACAAAGCCCTAAACAGGGCTGGATCCCTGGGCTTGAGGACGGTCTTGAGTAGGGACTTGAGGGCTGTTGTTAGGTGGTGTAGGACGTGCTCCTCACCATCCTCGGCTAACTCGGATAGGTACTCCCTAATCCCGTCGGGCGTTAGGGTCCAATCCAGCTCTGCAAGCACCTCCCTGAGGTAGTGCACGTAATCCCTAAGCGTCTTCTCGGTAACGCCCTTCAACCTCTTAGCCTTGATGAAATCCTCAATGTCCTTCTCACTCACATGCCAGGTCTGCTGGAGCGTTGTTATGTAATCACCGAGGTACTCCTTAATCAAGCCTAGCAGGAACTCCCTAAATTCTGGGTCTGTTCTGGCTGTGGCTATTACCCTGACTGCATCATTGAGGCTTGCCTTGGCTTCAGGCACTATGCCCTTCAACAACAGCCTCAGTTCATCCTCGGTGACGTACTTCAGTGCTTGGCACAATAAGCCATCACCAGCCCTAGCCTTGCCTAGCCTAACCATTCGCAGATAGGCGTCAGTAACGCCCAAGTCCCTGGGCTTGACTCCTTTACGTTCCCTCACGAACTCGATTATGGACCTCCTCTGGTCATCGCCTATTTGAGCCAGGTCAAGCAGGTTGCAATCGACCATCCTAATCAACCCAAGCCTTGAACTCAAGGCACTCTTTGGGCAGGCAAACCCTGAGTTCACCCTCGCCGGCAACCACCTCTGTGATGTCCTCTGGGCTGACGTGCAAGCCGTAGGCTAGGGCGTCCACGAGGCTGCCGAACACCTTCACCAACCTGTCCTCGGCATCCACATATACCCATGCATCACCATCCCTCGCTATGAAGTACAAACCATCGTTGTCCAGGTCTATTGATGTGAACGGGACTTCTCTCGTGCTCTCCATATCACCCAATTGCATGCAAACTCCCTTAAAAACTTTTCGTAAATGGGTGACACGAGGAACATAAACGACACGAACACGAATACATGAAGAATAGAACAAGGAGTTAGCGGGCCCGGTGGGATTTGAACCCACGTCCTACGGCTCCGGAGGCCGCCGCTCTACCTGGCTGAGCTACGGGCCCTATTGTAATAATCATTATGTCATATTTAACTTTTCCTTCTTTGCCGTTAAATTAGTGAGTTAATTATCATGCCTACGCCGTATAGTATGCAGAATATTGTGTATAGCCTCCCTGTCCTGGCGTCAATATCGTATTTATTTGCACGGAAGTCCTTAATTAGCCCTGGTACCATGGATGCCGTGGCTATGGCTATTAATGATGTAAATGGTGTTATTTTAGCCGCTGTAAGTATTACTGTTATTATGAATGCGGTTATTAGGGATGCTACGTATATTCCATAGCCATACCTACTCGTTAACACTGCAAGGGATTTTACACCAGCCCTGCTATCGAAATTCCTGTCCCTATAGTTGTTTGCGTAGATTATTGCGAACATTATGAGCATTGGTGGTATGGATACTAGCAAAATCGCTGGCTTTAGAATACCCATGCTAGTTGCCACAAAGAAGCCGCCAATGAGGAGCGGTCCCCATGTTAATGCTACAGAAATCTCACCAAGACCTCTATACTTTAGTGTGAATGGTGGACCCGTATATGCATATAGCAAGAATACACCCAATAGCCCAAAGATCAAGATCCAGAGGCCCTCGATAAGCACGAGGTATATGCCTATTACCACGCCAAGCCCCATGAGTGAGAACCCAAGCGCCCTTGCCGTGGGTAGGCTAACCTTACCTGTCAGTATTGGGTGTGGTCTATACCTGGCCGTTGGGGATTCCATGGAATCCACTCCCTGGTTTACATCGTAGTAATCATTTAGTACGTTAACACTCATGTGGAGAAGTAGGGCGCCTAGGACTGCGAGCACGAAGTAAAGTATCTCTAGGTAATTATGGATGAGGCCTAGGTAGTTGGCATAGCCGATACCGATTATTGATGCAGCTGGTGTCATGAATAGGCTCCAGGCTCTTATTAGGCCTAGGAATTCGGTGAATTCTAATTTATTCATTAATGGTTTATTATCTTCTCTATTATTTAAGTATTTATTGATTTATTCAGTTAAATTAATTCCGTGCACTACAACGGTAGTATGACCATCATTAGTTCAAGCCATAGTATGTGCGTTATTGTTGATGCTGTTAAACCAACCTTATCAGCCAATAACCCATCAATAAGGCCTACCGCAAAGGCCCCGGCCACGAGGGCTGGGTTTAGTGTTGATATGTGGATTAGGGTGTAGTAGGTCATGGAGAGTAGCCATGGTTCACGCCTAGCAATACCACCAACACCCCTCATCAACTCCTGGAGACCACCTCTCCAGTACAGTTCCTCCATGATCCCAATGATGGCAAGGGCTACGGCTAGGGCGTACTTACTTATTGAACGCCTAATCATTACGTAGACCATGGCTACGTACTTGGATAACCCTAGGTATGTTAGTATGGCGTAACCGCCAATGAAGACAATGTACATTATGAACGCGAATAGGATTCCCGTGAGAATAACGATTATGGCGCCCAACCTAAACCAATGTAGCCTATCCCTAAACCAGGCTAGGGTTAAGGAACCAATAAGCAGTGTGGATATGGCCATGCCATATACGAAATACCTACTAAATACGTCGAAGGATAGCGGCCAGAGCACGAGCGGTAGCGCTATGTATATGATTACCTCAATCCTCCCAGTCATGGATCATCACCACCTTACCAACAACACCCCTACTCTCCATCATTGAGTGGAGTTTTGGTGCATCTCTAATGCTGTAGATACCGCTTATGTATGGTTTCAGCCCCTTAGTGCTCATGAAGTTCAGCAACTCCACTAGGTATGACTTCGCCGAATTGTGAATACCAATAAGCCTAGTATGCCTTAGGTAAAAGCGCCTAATATCTATTGTAAACGTAGGATCGGAACCCAGGACGCCGAAGGTCACCACAGCGCCTCCGGGCCTCACGGCATCCATGGCCATGGGCAACGTCCAACCCAACGCATCCATCGCCACATCAACACCATACTCAGTCCTCTCACGAACAACACCCAACAACTCATCCCTACCGTAACCCACAACCACATCAGCACCAAGCCTCCTCAGTACATCACCCCTACTGGACACCGCAATAACCCTAGCACCAAGCGCCTTGGCTAGCATTGTCAATGCAGTACCAATACTGCCCGAGCCACCAAGTACCAACACCCAATCGCCAGGATTGACGTTAGAAACCCTGAGAGCCTTCCAGGAAACGCCATAGGCGAGCGGTAAGGCAGCCAGCTCATTCACGCCAAAGGCCTTGGGTGGATGCACCAACGCCCTAACTGGGACCCTAACAAGCTCGCCGTAACCACCCCACACATGAAAACCCGGCATGGTCCAGGACGGGCAGTGATCCTCAAGCCCAACCCTACAGAACCTACAGGTCCCGCAACCCCACACATTATTCACGAGGACAACATCACCAACGCTGAAGTCTCCAAGGTCCGTACCTGGACCAATCCTCTCGATAACTCCCACGATATCCGCACCAAGGACGTGGGGAAGCTTAACGGGTATGCCTGGGTAACCCCTCCTCACTATTGCATCAATCCTATTCAACGAGGTTGCCAGAACCCTAACCACAACCTCGCCAGGCCCTGGCATGGGGTTAGGCAACTCCATAACCTTAAGGACCTCAGGGTTTCCATGAGCCTCAAAACCAACAGCCCTCACGATGTGGGTTTAGGGTTTACTGCCTTATATAGGGCATGCGCCTGTTAGGTCTGTTTTATCATTCAATTTCGCTAACTCTACCTCTTTTAATAAATAAATCAATGATTTCCCAACATCACTTTCATAACTTCTCAATAAATCTTTTATATACTCACGCGTAAAAAGAGTAATTTACAATGATAGACAGAATC
>NZ_LCWN02000031.1:0-22431 GCF_002078205.2 Vulcanisaeta sp. EB80 | reverse complement strand
TATGCTTAAGGTCCAACGGGTTTTGGGTTATTAAGGTGAGTAACGCCTTATCATGCCTACCCTCCCTAATCAACTTCTCGATTATCGTCTCACCAACAACATACCTATTGAGAACCCTGTGGGCCTCGTCAATAACTATCAGTGCATTATTGAGCCTACCCCTCATGAGCTCCAGGAAGGTTAGTATGAAGGTTACACTAGCCACCTGGGATAGGTAATAGAGGGGTGCCATGTTTATAATCAATAATCTAGATCCAAGGGCATCGCTGCTCATTGCGTTTCTCATGAGGGCTCTAACCATCAATCTCCTAATCCTCCTCCTCACGGCAGCTACGGCGTTGAGATAATCATTCCTCCTAAACTCCTGACCAAGCTCATCCAATGCGCGATAGAGGCTTTGCATATCAGTGTCTCTCAACCTCTCAAGGGCCCTCTCCAGAATCTCCAGTTGTATGAATGTGAAGCCCTCATTATCCTCATTATACATGTACGAAGCTGCCTGGATAGCTGAGGCTAGTAATTCACTGGCCCTGTGCTTAGGTAGGGTTAGGGGGTTGGCTGCAATGTCTATGCCAGGTATGGCCACGTAACCACGCCCCGCAAAGAACAATGAGTATTCACCGGTCATGTCGAAGATCACGATCTTACTAAAGAGATTCCTGGTAAGTGCCGTGCTCACTATTTTCCTTGCCAACGTCGTCTTTCCAGACCCTGTGGCGCCAAGTATTACTAGGTGCTTACCCATGTCTATGTCTACTGGGTAGTACCTGGTCATTATCATGGAGCCGGGCCGTGGTGCTGGCTTAAGTTGAACATTAACACTTCTCCTAAGTGATGTAAGTGGGGCTTTGTCACTACATGACAGTACGTCACCATGTGAATTACCCGACCCTCTCAGGAACAACGAGTACGATATTGCATCGCCTAAACCGCATATTGTTATTATCTTCGCAATACCAACCCCAACCTGTGGTATTTCATGTGCAGCGTTTATTCTCGTGAATTGTGTCGAGGCGCTGTCGAGGATGTTCAACGCCGCACCCGTGGGTATTGGTTCCAGGTAGTCCTGCCAGGCGTTCAACACCTGCCTTATTCTCTCCCTATGTAGGTTCGTGAATAGTGGTGCGTGGTATGGCGTATGGAGGATCACGAACCCAACCTCGTCGCTTATCACCGTCAACCTAACCCCACGTATTGATTGGATGAGGTCCCAGGCATCGATCGGCTTCCTAACCCGTAGACCAACCAGCAACCTATTGCCTATCTTCACTAAGCTCGAGCTCAAATTCGACATCCACGATCACCTCATGGTCGCCATTGCCATAATCGACGCTGTGCATAACCGTTCTACGAACTCTCCATTTACTATCGCCACCATGCAGCAGTATCGCGAACCAGCGCCTCATGTGTTAAGTTATGTTATACATTATTTAATCAATGCGGTTCGAGAATTAGACGCTGCACCTAGATTAGTGCTCCCATGAAAATAATAGGAAGTTGCATTGTAATACTAGGCTTGTGAGAATTTTTGATGCATTATTTTACCAAGCCTGAGCCTCCTACTTAGTTTTTCACTGCATCTCTGGCAGAAGGCTGGTCCCTTATTATCCGTATCCTCAACCGTGTTGCTGAAGTACATGACGCACCTTGGATCGCTGCAATGCTCGAGACCGAATGTGTGACCGAGTTCGTGAAGCACCTCCTTCAATATCCTCTGGTAGTAAATATCCTGGGGTCCAAGTAATCTCTTTGTGAATATAAGGACTAGGTTTCCTTCTATTTTGGTTACGCCAAACACGAAGTTTAAACCCCTAACATACCCATCATCATCCATTATCAACACGATCCTGTCAAAGTCCTCATAATCCCCAACCCTAGGTTCTAGGTAATCAAGTAGTTCGTCGGCCCTAACCTGCCCTCTCCTGGCGTCTCTGAATTGCGATTTTAACCCTTCAAAGTCCGTCTTCCTAACTTGGACGTTAACCATACCCTCTAGGTAATGCTCAACCCACTTGGGGAAGTCGCTAGGTAGGTCCACCTCGGTTAGTATTAATACCTTAATCATTGATTACCTGATGGATAGGTTATTGTTGTGGTTATTAAATTATTACGGTCTCAGTGCGGGCATGATCCTCATGTATTCAGGTACGCTCATGCCTCATCACAGACCATCAACTCGCCAGTAACATCGCCCCTAGCCTGCAACGATAAGCATTGGCTTGTTGCGTTAAATAAATTTACTTTTACAACTTCTCGTACTTCATATTAGCCAACCTCATGGCCCTGAGGCCCTGGGTAACTACGTCGCCTATCACTATTACCGATGGGTTTTCAGCGGATACCTTATTTGTGGCTATGTTGCTTATCGTAGTTATCGTAACCTTACTACCCTCCATAAAGGCCCTGGTCAATATGGCGACCGGGGTGCTTGGATCTAGACCGCCTTTAATTAATTCGCGAGCTATCTCCCCTATTCTTGATGCGCCCATGAGAATCACGATGGTGTTCACAGCACCAGCCAGTTTTTGAAAGTTCACGAATGACTTGCCCTTGCTCGGGTCCTCTGTTCCCGTGACTATGGCTACCGAACTGGAGACTCCGCGGAGAACTGGGGGTATTAGGAAGGACTCGGGTACGGCTGTTGCTGATGTAACGCCTGGAATGACCTCGCAGGGTATACCCACACTTAGCACGGCTATGCACTCCTCAAAGCCTCTGCCAAAGAGGAATGGGTCGCCACCATGTAGCCTGAGCACCACCTTATCGCCACGCGCCCTCTCAATCATTAGCCTTATTATCTCATCCTCCTCCATCGCGTGCTTACCAGGCTCCTTACCTGCAAATACTAGCTCGGTGTTGTCCCGTGCATACTTCAACGCCGCCTTTGGTATTAACCTATCGTATATTATGACATCGGCATTCCTAATAGTCTCAACGCACCTAAGCGTCAGTAAGCCCTCATCGCCAGGACCTGCTCCGGCGATTATTACCCTACCAACCATACCCAACTTAAGTTAGGTAATGCATTTTTAGACCTACCTTGCATTTACCCACGTGGAGACAACATGCCTCTCAATGAAATTTGTATTTTCAAGTGCCCACAGGGTTAGGTTCAGCGATATATACAGTGGCGTTCACGGCCACAATTACGAAGTCACGGTTAGATTATGCGTTAATGGAAGGAGGGATTTGGTGCTTGATATTGATAGGGTTAGGCGTGAGATGCAGGGAATTGTGCATGCCTTTGATGGTAAATACCTAAAGTCAACTAGGGAGGGTGTTCAAGGTATTACTCCGAATGAGTACGTTGAAATTCCTTGCATACCCGAGGGTGTTACGGGTGAATGCCTTGCCTGGTACCTGGTGGATTACGTACGTAACGCACTGAATAGGTTGGGTATCAATGATGTGCCCGAAATCCAGGTTGTGGTTTGCGACTCACCAATTAATTGCTTCGAAGCCACATCGCATTCCTAAGGTGGTGTTTCTCATAATTTAATCTAAAAAGCCACTAAGCCCATTAAGGCAATGGTCATCGCAACTTATAACGCATGCGCAAGTTATCCTCCTGGGGCTTGTGTTTAGTAATAATTAACATTCATCTGGCCCTGTTTTTGTATATTTGGTAAATGGTATTATCATAACCTAGTTTCAGTGTTCCGCTAATTAGGAATGGTAGGTAGAGTAGTTTAAGCGAAAATACTAGGCCGACCAGTGTCGGTCCTGGTAGGCTGCTAATATTCCTAAATATGTTCGTTATGGCGTACACCTTCACCCTCTCCTCATCGCTGAAGATTTGTGAGATGAATGCTTGCCTGGTGGGTACATCCATTTGGGAAAAACTCTGCCTCAGGAGCAGGAACGCAACACTCCACTGTAGGGAGTTCATGAGTGGTATGAGGATTAGAAATACGTTGGATACCATGTGCGTGAAGACCATGGTGCGTAGATTACCAATTCTCTCCGCAATTAACGGTGCTATGATCAACGAGATAGCGGTTATGATGCTAGATACGCTGAATATGATGCCTAGGTAAGCCTCGGACACGTGGTATCTGAGGTAAAACCAAAGCGCCAGTAACGACTGGGTTATCAAGCTACCACCAAAGGCGTCGACTGCAAATAGTATTGAAAGATTCCTAACATCACTATTTAAGAACACATTCACTAAGCTAGCGTTCACCTTGTTACTGCTCACCTCTATATTCACAATCTTTTTGTAGATTGCGGCGAGAAGGATCGATGTAATTATGTAAAGCGTATAGATGAGCTTGGCTATGGTGACGTTGTTGGTAATTAAGTGTGGGAGTAACGATAGTGATAATGCGCCCAAAGATGAAAATGAATAACCAAGCAGGTTATACACCGTCTCTCCGGAGGCGGCGGTTTTCCGCCGTCTTCTTCTCGACGGTCTCCCCGAGCCCCTCACCGT
This sequence comes from Vulcanisaeta sp. EB80, assembly GCF_002078205.2. NCBI lineage: Archaea > Thermoproteati > Thermoproteota > Thermoprotei > Thermoproteales > Thermoproteaceae > Vulcanisaeta > Vulcanisaeta sp. EB80. The sequence continues at coordinate 17,999 of NZ_LCWN02000031.1, read as the reverse complement.
AGTGGCTCCCCAACGGTCGCCCGCGGTTCCCAGCCCTACGGCTCTCGGAAACCCAGGGGTACAACTAGGGATGTTGAGGTTAGGGTTAATAAACCATCACTTCACCACCAATGGTAATAAACCCCACGAATAATCATGAAAACCGAAACACCCCAAGCACCCTACCTGGATTTTTAACGAGTTTTGGGATAACCCCAACCTCCACTGATTGAAATGGGCCTGTCTCGGTTCCGGTTACACTTATATTCCCTATGAAGAGGGCTATTGATATTAATACGAGGTTACTTGAAAGGAGTAAAATTATTCCAGCTACCATCATGAGTAGGCTATACATAATTAGGAAGTTTTTCCTTCCAATTAAACTTTCATATAAAGCTGGTAGTAAGTTGAATACTACATTGCCAAGTACGACGAAGAATATGCCCAAGGTCACGTAGAACACGGGGTAGTTAAGGCTTGCAAGATAGATTGGAATTAATATACTAATGACCCCAAACATGAATGTTCTTATACTCTTGGCTAGGAATATAAGGTAAATCGCCTTATTCATAAGAACGCCTCCGGATGGATTTTCCTCCCCTTAAAAGCCTTCCTGGAACCTTGAAGTCGCAGGGGTTCATAATTATTCTAGAGATAATTCTCCATCCCTTCTTCAATTATTGTTAAGTTTTAGATTTTCTTTATCACATGCGTTAAGCTTTCGCTGCTTAGCTCCTGTATTTTTATTGTATCGGTACTGTTCTCGATAACGCTGTTTTCTCCGCCAACGAGTATTACCTTGACCGATCTAAATACCGTCTTTGCCTTGTTGAATACTGATGGATCTACATTATCATCTTCCCCATCCGTTATTATCACGAGTTTATAATTCCTTAGGGACGCCTTATCTGCCGCGTCCTGTATCGCCGCCCTTACGGCATTTGTTATGTCTGTCCCACCTAGGGGTATTAATGACAGGAGCATCCTAACTATGTCCTTCTTATTCGTCAAGATTGGGTATACCTGTTGGTCAAAGAACCTTACCGCTAGGTTGCCTCCCTTCATTGCGAGTATCACCGCCAATGCTGTAGCCCACGTTATCTTGCTTATCGCCCCAACCTCGAATATGTTTACGTTGACCGTGTAGAACATCGAGCCACTTTTATCGATTAACATGTATATCTTAGGCTTCCTGACGGCCTTCCTCTCCCTAACAAGTACGTTACCCATGGCCAACTTATATGCAAACACGGGTTTTGCGAATTTCATGAGTAATCTCTCGCTCGGCATCATATCCCTTAATTCCGAGGCCTTTGTCATTCTCTTTACGCCACCCACCACACCGACGCGTTCCGCATCTACGTCGCTGACGGTGTCGACCACGTATTTGGCGTCTACGATAAGTCTAATTAGGGAATTGAGCATTGAGATCAACCTTAACCTGTATGGGTCTATATCCGTACTTAATAGTATATCAGCTATCTCATGACCCACGGACTCCCCAAACAGCATCCTAACCCTGTTCACGGTATCCCCAACCTTCTTCATGTTGCCTACGTAGAAGTTTATTAGGGATTTTACCTCCCGCTCAAGGTTCGCCCTACTCTCCCTCGAGGTAGAGTCTCTCTGGTCCATTGCTGACTCAACCATTTGCCTAAATGCCTCGTTCCTATCCATCTTACTCAATATGCTATTGTAGACCTTGAGAAGCTTGAGCGCCATAATTCTAGATAACCTACCATTGAGTCTCGTTATCCTAGCCACATCGTTGTAGGTTTCGCTCCTTACGTACGTGGATACCACGAACCTCCATAATGACGTCTCCATATCCTCATTATCAATGGGCATCCTTAGTATAGGCTGCCTATAATGCACGTAGAAGGAGTCCGCGAGAACCTCCTGCTTCATCTTATCTATATAACCTATTGAGTGCCTACGCGCCTCTATAAGAACCTCCCTTACCCTATATTTTGTGAGCGGTTCCTCGTAATCCACATTGGCTAAGACACCAGGCACTATTGAATTAATGTGTGGAGTCCTTAATAAAACTTATTTACTGCATAGCTTGGGTATCTATATATTATATGTATCTAGAATCAACTGTTCGATCAAACCCCTTAACGTGCCGAACAACCTTTCGTAACCCATATCAATTATTAGGTATGCTGTGGAATTGAGCATTATTAGGGAGTATATATGATAAAACCAATTGTATATCTTAATGCCCCTCATAATCAATTGCAAACTCAACAATCTATTACCTCTATGTAGAACCTTGCCTGTGATCTCGCCATCATCCCCATGATACGCAATCCTTGATGATGATAGATCCCTAAATACCAAGCCCAGCTCATCCCTGGTCAACCCAATTGATAGGAAGGAGTAATTCCTCGAAAACCCAACCTCAAGACGGGGCATGGTTGGCACCGAGTTAATTACACCCAAATCCCTCAATGCCATTAACTTACCCATAATCACCAATTGGTAATCCCTATTAACAATATAATCAAGCCCGCTTAATGAATCTCTCATTGTGAAACCCCTACCAACAAGCTCGCCGGTGAATCCCTCACTAATTATGGGGTTTATGATTTTGTAATCAGTATTGATGCACTCATTGTATGTTTCAACTCTATTAATCGGCAGCGACTTAGCAATATCACCATCAATAGCCAATGGAACGTTTAGGTTGACAGAACCCCCAATTTCCGATACTAATAATGATGCCTCCAGGTTCTTGCCAATGTCTTTACCGGTGATCGCGTACTTACCTAGTTTGAGCTCATCACTATATATACTTAGGCAATTACCCGAGCTCCCAAGCACAACCTCGGAGCCAACCACGACTTTATCGTAGTGATCATAGACTCCACGTGCTTGATCAACGACCTTGTTCCCATTAATAATGAGCGACTTAAGGCTTGTGTTTATGATATGCATACCCAATATGTCCTCGAGGTACTTCCTGGTAAATAATTTTATTGATTCCCTATTCACAATGCCAAGCAGGGCGTGGGGCATTAGATCTGCAAAAACCACATCACCCTGTAATTCCGTGTACACCGTTACTTCATGCCCATCCTTAGCCATGTAATACGCATACATGGCACTACCCGGGTTTAGACCAGCAATTGCGATCCTCATCGTATTTTGAGTATTACTTATTAGAATTTAAATGAATGACTTAATGAATGCGTAGGTTGAGCATTAAGTCGTCGATTGCACTCGTGGATCAAGACTTAAACGCCATCGATAATGCCGTTATTGACATCTCTGACGGTGAGATAACAGGCATAGGTAAGGTACCTGGATACGCAAACGTCATTGACCTTGGTAACACTGTCTTAATGCCCCAATTAACAAACGCCCACATACACGTACTTGATTACTTCCTAATTGGGTTATACAATAAGTACTATATTGACGATTTGGTAGGCGCTCCCTACGGCCTTAAGTACTACTACCTACGTAGAGCCAAGCCTGAGTCCCTAAGGGCTGGGTTATCCCTTGTGTTTCGTAGGATCAGGAGTTACGGAGTTGGGTGTTTGTTAACGATCATAGAGTACGGCAAATACTTCACAAACATGGTTATTGAGGAGGCCAAAAGGGTTGGATTATGCGTAATCCCACTTGCTGAGCCCAGCGCTTTTAGGGTGTATGTTAAGCCGGATGAGGAGGAGGACGTGGATGAGACCTTTGAGGAGGAGGTTAGGTACTTCGTGGATAATGGATTCGGCATATCGCTTATTTCACCACTTAATTACTCAACGGCAGAGTTGAGGCTTGCGTCTAGGTTAGCTGGTTCACGTGGTTTATTAATTAGTACCCATGTTTCCGAAACAGAGGATACGCATGCTGACGGTGATTTGGATAGAGCGTTGAGTACTCTTGTTACGGGAAATTCCCTCTTCGTTCACCTGACCCAATTAAATGCGGATGAAGTATCTAAGTTGCCAAAAATTCCAACGGCAATATGCCCTAGATCTAATATTGAGCTTGTCAATAAATTACCAAACATAACCGCCATGTTAAGGAATGAATTAAGACCCATGGTTGGTACAGACAACGTCGCCTTAATAGAACCGAACCCATGGGATGAACTACGCTTACTAAGGTACACCGTAGCAAGGAGCCCTGAGCTGAAGCCCGTGAATTTACTTAAGATGGTTACCTCGTGGGCTTGGTCCTGGGGTTTTGGCTATATAATGAGGGAGGGGCTACCCATGAGGGGTGTGGCTGTGGGTGTGGCCTATGGAGAGGTTGATATCGACCATGTCCATGATTACCTACTCACGCGATTGTCTACAGGGGATATCACATATTTGATAGATGGGTCGGAGGTTACTAAGGTTGTGCATTAATGCCGAGGATCCTTATGGTCTTCATTATGGGAACCTTAGTCCTTGGTGTTAATATTGAGATGCTCATGTTATTGGTGCGATCTAGCTTAAGGGATTCTGACGAACTGCTTGGAACTTTAACATTATGCTCCAGGTTTGTTTCTGGAGACTCCACATTAATTACTAGGCTTGCATCCTTAATCCACCTATTACCTATGATGATCTCCACCTGCCTATCATACTCAATAATCCTCAATGTCAACGCCGACAATGCCTCATTTACGATTTTCACGGTATTGAATACCCACGAACCGACATGCTCCGCATTCACGAATTCAGCCCAGTAATAATCGCTATCGAGAGTCATCGCCAGAGACATCCTTAAATCATAGTCCTCGCCGAAAACTTCCTCGTAGATCCTCCACTTATTAATGGCTAACTGCGCCATCGACCAAAGCCTCGATTGAACCTCAGCCCTCTCACTAACCCATTTACTCGGTGAGCCCAACCAGGATGTCGTCGGCAATTCCCTAATCTCCTCCTGAGTCTCATTAATAATTACGGATGGCCTTATCGGTATTATGTAACCATCAACACCAGCCCTAGATAGGTAGAGGAGTATTTTCTCGAGGAGTAGGGCTGCGTAGGGATTCGGTCGCGGAAGAACCATCCAATTCTCGCCATCCAGCGCTATGGTTACCACACCACCTTTAGCGTAGGAGCTCCTCATTGCTATCTCAATTATTAACCTCCTGGCATTCACGTCTGCCTCGCGTGCGTTACCTGCCTTGTTTAATTGAAAGCTTAATAAATCACTAAGTGCCGTGTCTCTGAATAGTATTGTAAGGCAGTCGTGTTTGTACAATTTAAATAATGAGCCCTTGTCCTTGATGCTCTCGCCTAAGTGGTAGACACCATCGAGTACTATGTACTTGATGCCCTCGTTACACAACATATCTTTCAGCCTCTCGGAAAAATAAAGCTCAGGTAGCCACATACCAACAGCATCAACGCCAAGAACCTCCTTAGTCACCTTCTTACCAACCTCTAGCTCCCACCTTAACAACTCGTCAACACCGTACTTCTCGATTAGGTAACCAGCTATTGGGTGCGCTATGAAGCTCGTCAAAACCTCTATGACACCATCCTTGGCAAGCCTTGAGTATGTGTCCCGAGCCTCCCTAATTAACTCCATCCTAGGATCCCGAGGACTCACATAACCGATGTAATCTTCACCCTCAATAAGAATACCGTTCTTCAACGCATCATCCCACTGCCACAGTAGGCTTGGACTTAGGTTATATGTAATTGAAACCCTGTACTTATCGACTAACCTAGCATGTAACAGGTAAGGCCCAACATCATATATAGGCTGCAACTCCTGCGACCAGGTATGGTAGAACGCCCAGAGCCCATGGTAATGACCACTTGGGTATTTATGTATTGGTTGGTGATTGTGAAACGCGATAATAAGCCTAATCGGTGATTCCGACCTTTCGGTAATCATTATTGGCACCCTACTTTCATCGCCGCAGCACTTAACCACAACCTCGTAGAATCCAGTATCGCCTAGTTTTATGTAATCGATAAAATTAAATTCAGGGGGCACTGCCTGAAGTGCGCGCCTAATGATTTCCCTGGAATCCTTTATTACCACGAAATCAACACTCTCACTACTCACTAAACCATCTATCTTAATGTTAACCTCAATATCCTCCCCTGGCTCATACAATACCTTATCCGTTGTTACCTCAATCACTGCTTTACGAATTAATAATGATTTTATAAGTGCTTTTCAACATTTAATTATAGGGTGGTAGGGTGAAGTTTATTAACTTGGAAGTAAAATATTTAGACTTTGTGGAGCCTGGTTATGAGTCGAAGATTAGGAGCATAATGCAGGTTCTTCACTCATTAGCGGCTATTGATAGGGAGAGGGCTGTTAGGATTGAGGACCTGGCTCGGATTGCTGGCTTACGTATTGAGGAGGTTCGGAGCCTCATTGATAAACTAAGGGTTCTTGGTTATGTAAATACCATAAATGATTCTGTGCACTTAACGACAACGGCGATAATTAAATTAAGCAGTATCTACTGCTAACTGTTGTGGTGATTAGGGTACTCCACATAAGCACGGAATACCCACCACATAGGGTAGTTGGGTCATTGGCATTCCAAGTAAGGGATTTGGTAATTAGGTTATCCAGTAAATACGAAATATACTTAATACACCCAGCTGGTTTTGAGGGCAATTACATAGATGGTAATGTGTACGTACACACGGTTAGTGATAGGTGGTTTAGTGACGTTGTCGCATACATGCACTTCCTACTTGTTGAGGTCCTGTCCAGGATACCGTACGTGGTGCCCAGGGACATACACCTAATACACTCTCACGACTGGATAGCCAGCGTAATAGCCAGGGTACTGTCACAAAGGCTCAGGGTGCCATACCTAGCCAGCGTGTACACAACAGAACCCATGCGCTCAGGAGGTAGCATGAACCTACTCAACCTATCAATAATGGACTGGGAAAAACATGCCTTCTCCTCAGCACTATATGTCATAGCCCACAATAAGCAGGCGCTCGATTCACTCCGGAGGGACTACGGGATAGAAGCCGTCGAGACCAGATCCATAGAGGATATTGAGAAGATATACGACAACACAACCCACAACGCAAACAAAGCAATGCCATAATTCACGATCAGGCACCAACGCGCTCATCAGGAGGTCAGGCCGTCGTCAGATCATCATTCACCTTATAACCTACAATAAATAAAGTATTAAGTATTTTCGCCTTGTCGGTGTCCAATCTTCGTTCAATCAGCCATAATTTAATCCAGCCATGAGTTATGGAATGATCGTGGATTAAAACTGCCGTAAATGCTTAAAATTAGCTCTGGTTATATTCTATGGCTTTGCATGGGTGAGGCGGGTTGTGATGTTAGGGATATTGAGGAGGCGGCCAACATATTGGTGAACGCTAGGCACGCAATAGCATTCACAGGCGCTGGCATATCCACTGAATCAGGTATTCCAGACTTCAGGGGACCTCAGGGTTTGTGGAAACAATACAGTCCCGAGATAGCCACGATAGATTACTTCCTACAACACCCGAAGGAGTTCTGGTTATTCTATAGAATGAGGATGAGCACTCTCTTCACAGCCAAGCCAAACAGGGCGCACCGCGCATTAGCTGAACTGGAGAGCATGGGGGTGATAAAGGCTGTGATTACACAAAACGTGGATGGGCTACACCAGGCCGCCGGGTCCAAAAATGTTATTGAGCTCCATGGAACAATGAGGAGAGCCGTGTGCATTGCCTGTGGTCGTGCATATCCTATGGATGTTGTTACCAGGAAGATAGATAGTGGCCAGGTACCACCCCTATGTGATGAGTGTGGTGGTGTGCTCAAACCTGACACAGTATTGTTTGGTGAACCCGTTAAGGACTTTGACAGAGCCAGGGAGTTAGCCATGATAAGTGATGCCGTGCTTGTTGTTGGTTCTTCATTAACCGTGTATCCTGCAGCCTATATACCGCTCTTTGTTAAGGAGATGGGTGGTAAGGTGATAATAATAAATATGGAACCCACGGAATTGGATTACATAGCTGACGTAAACATAAGGTGTAAGGCGGGTGACGCGATGGAGAAGCTCCTCGAAAAAATAATTGAAATGAGAAAGCAGGGAACCACGGTGACGCAGTAACCAAAGTAAATGCATTATGGGGTTCATTCAAATCCTTTACGTGAAAATTAAATTATATTACTGCTTAATTCTTCACCCTACTTATTAACAAGGGATTAACTTGATTACCTGCTAGACCATAGTATCCCTGCCTATATTAGCAGCCTCGAACAGAGACTTTACTTCAGGCTCATTAGTATATAAATGATTAAGTAATATTCTAATAATACGATCTTAGACCGTATATCTGTATGCATGTATACGTAAAGTATACGTATACATGTTAAGGTAATACACTAATATTCTTGTGATATTATGAGGGCAGGATCATAGACCACACGCCATTACTCAATAGGTCACTTGGATCATCCTTGAAGTGATTCTCGAGCATCTTATTGAAGCTCTCAACGTCATGCACGCCTATCTTTAGTTCCATGTATGTTGTGGATTCAGCGATTTGGGCCGGTCTCCTTAAATAATCATTGATTAGGTATTTGAAGTAATTGAATCGCTTATTTAAATAGTGCTCATCAGTAAAAATATTACTAACGTTTAGAAGTGCTGCACTTAGTTCTTCCTTTAATTTATCGATCATGTCCGTGTTAACTGCAGATATTAGTATTTGATAGTAGTATACTCCGGGTAGGTAGTCCCTATCCATGTCTATTGCGTATGTTAAGCCCCTATTCCTGAATCTCGATATTAGGTATGAACTTAATCCATTGATTAGGTGGAATTCCAATAAGGATGACCTAGCCATTAATAGGTACGGATCTTTACTACCCAACATTACGTACCAGGAGTACGATAAGTATGCCGAGTCGGTGTGCCTATTCACGATCATGGAGCTACCCTTATCCATGGTTGGCTCCTTTCTGCGCTTTGATACGCCTGACCATCCGTTGAACATCTTCGCCACCTCATCAATCGGTATGTCTATGGGTCCCACAATACTGACGACCATGTTGTCAGGTGTGTAGTATGATTCCAGGAAATCCTCTATATCCCTGGTATCTATGGATGATATGCTTTCCTCAGTGCCTATGATGGGGTCCCCATAGTCGCTATCGCCGAAAAGTGCCCTAGGTCCAAGGTCGTATATTAGGGTGCCTGGGTCATCATTCCTCATCCTCAATTCAGACAACACAACCTGCCTTTCCCTCTCTAGGTCCCCCCTGCTCACCCTTTTATTGCCGAACATTTTGTGAATTAGCCTGAGTAGGTTTCTTAATTCGCTCGGTATTACCTCGAACGTATACATAGTCAGCGTCCTCTCGGTATACGCATCCGAGACGCCTCCCAAGCCCTCTATCTCAAGGTCTATGTTTGGGTAGCTCCTATATATTATGTGCTCGGTTAAATGCGAGATCCCTCTTTTACCTGGGTCCTCGTATATTGAGCCAATACCAACACCCAGTGCAACGCCCACCGTTGGTAAGTCCCTCCTGTCTATGATTAGTCTAAGCCCGTTGTCTAGGGTTATGTATCGACTCATTACCGTATTTTTAAAGGCAGCTATCCTTTAAAAGCAGAATCGTTAGCAAACCCTTTTGCCTATTTGTTCGTCCTGTGGCTTGTCTATTGTGACTATTGTTGGGTTTTTCTCATCGCATGTGGCGAGTATCATTCCCTGGCTCTCATAACCAAAAATCTTCCTGCTCTCCAGGTTGGCGACAACAACCACATACTTATTAACCAAGTCCTCTGGTTTATAGAATTCCGCAAGCCCTGTGATCACCTGCCTCCTCTCATCGCCAATATCTATTATGAGCCTGAGGAGTTTTCTTGAACCCTCAACCCTCTCTGCATGTATTACCTTGCCGACCTTGAGTACTACCTTTTCGAATTCCGCCCTGGTTATTATTTCGGCGGAAGACACGGTAGTAATAAACAACTCTGCTTATTAAGTATTGTTATTGCACCAGTGCATCAAGTGCTAACAATGTAAATACTTATTAGTGAGTTATTAATTGAATAAATACGTGGTTAAGAGATACTTCCTTAGCAATAAGGATGTGAAGGAGTTGAGCAATGCCGTTGGTGAGCTGGGGGTCATATTTAGGAATGCCGATAAGGTTGAGGTTTATGAATTAAATGAGCAAACAACCATCTACATAGTAGATAATAAGCCGTTGGTTGCCAAATTATCAATAAAGGCAGACTCAGAGCAGAGGGAGTACGTGATACCACTACTCACGTACTTCTACCTAAGCCCCACGTATACACTTAATTACCCAACCATAACTGTGGATGACGGCGCAGTACCGCACATTGTAAATGGCGCTGACGTAATGAGGCCTGGGATTAAGGAGATCAATGGGGATTTTGGTAATGGTGATGTTGTCCTGATAAGGGATTTGAAGGGTAGGTACATAGCCATTGGAGTCTCGTTAGTGTCCGCAAGCGAGATGAGGAGTATTACCAAGGGTAAGGTCGTGAAGGTCATACATCATTTAGGGGATCGTCTATGGCATTTATCTCAAGAATTGCTTAAGTCCAAGTAATTCTAGGATGGGTTGAGCAATGCTATTGGTGAGTTGGGTGTCCGGATTTGAACGGGTTTCTATTGTGTTATTAGGTGCTTGTTGTGGTTGTATCTGTTATCATTAATATTGCATACACGGTTAGCATCGCCACTCTGTGCTTGGTTGGTAACCGCTCCCTCAGTCTCTTTACCACGATGAACCCACGCACTACGTGTGTTGGCTTTGTTCCTCAAGGTGTCGGGAGTGGTTGGGGCGTGTGTTGGGTTGATTCGCCGTGAGGGTCAACCCATCGTTGGTCTACGGGTTTAGGCCAAGTCCCATTCGCGGTCGAGTCGGCAACGTACTCCCTAATCGAGGTCGTCGATTAATCAAGGCCTTGTTTAAAAGGGCTGTGATGAGTGGTTGAGGAGGATGATGAGGCTGAAAGAAACAGAAACAGTGTTGATTTTAAATTTATATTGATTAACTTTAACCCATCATGGCCTACTTAAGCTTACGATGGAGCACTTAGGCTTACGTATTTGCATCCGAGGGTGTCATTATAGATTGTGTAGCCGCTTATCCACGATCCGCTGGGTGCATTCGATAAATTATTGAAATAGAAGCTCACATCACTGGGGCTAACCAGTATGTAATTACTCAATGGGGTAAAGCCCACAACCCAAGCCATGTTCGCCCAAGCACTCCAGCAGTAGGTCTGTACCTCTGCGTTGAACGGTAGGTATAACCAGTAGGTATTACTTGGTGAGTAGTTTGGTATTGCTATTTGGGCACTAAGCTCTGGCCCTACGGTGAAGCCGTCTATGAAGGTTACATTATTTGATATCTCATAGGGGCCATAGTAATTGAAGTACCACGTATAATTAATCTCGTATAGATTGTATGCGGAGGCTTGGGGGGACTCCGACACACCTATGGACTCAGACGCACCACTGCCACTGGGTATGGTGAAGGATACGTAAACTGCGGCGAAAGCTGGATAACCAATCTCAAAACCAAACGAGAGACTACTCGACGTGCCTTGCGGTGTTGGTTTATAATTTGAGGTTGTTGGTGTGACGATGAAAACACTCGATAAGCCCTTTTTATAGGCTTCGTAGCTTTTATAGGTATCGAAACCACCAATTAGTTGATATAGGGCTCCAGGGCCAGGTATTGGGTATCCACTGAAAATAATTCTCGAATTCCCACCCTCCGGGGTCATGAAGTAAGCAACATCACCCACTAACTGGACAGGTATTGCCGGCGGGGTGTATATGCTGAGTAAGCCTGTTGTATTCTCAATTAATATGCATGAGTCGTAGAAGAACACGTCGCCAAAGTTGTCCTGAACAGCCTCAATACCGACGGAATTCGCAACCACGGGAGTGGTGGTCTCACTCTCCATGACCCCTGGAGCCCATATCAAGATGAGATAACTATTACCATACACACCACCAGAACCACTTGGGCCATTTAATAAATCGGCATAGGCTACATAACACGGATCCCAATTCGTTGGGTCTTGGTTTGTTGTTGGTAGTTTGATTAATCCCCTAGCCGCCTCTATTGATGCTAGCCAGCTCCTGAGTAGGTTCGGCAATCCCTCGAGGCTGACCGGCCCTATTAGCACGGCTATTCCGTACGGTGTCCTTATTGCGGTTGCTCCAATCAGTACGTATTTGCTGTTTATTGGCATCTCAAGCATTGGGACTAGGTAGAAGTGTGCACCATTGGGTCCGTAAACAACTACGTTTGCCCCCCTCGCCATTGTGTAGGAGAGGAGTAGTTCGGCAACGGGCGCCTCGGACCTACTCACGTTTACCATGACCAGGTCACCCTTTGCGAATAGGTTTGCCAGCAACCCAACGGCTGGGCTTGTCAGGTTCAGCGTGATGTTTTTACCTATAGTGCTGTAGGCTATGTAGGGCTTAATCACGGACCAATCAATAATGGCAATGCTGTTGCTAGGCAAGGAAGGCAGTTGGTTTAAGCCGATGGGCTTGATTAGTGATTGTGGTACACCAACACTAACAAGCCTTTGGGTCAGTGTTTGCGGTCCGATTACGTAGATTGGCGTGTTTAGGCTTGTGTTTATTAGTAAGCCGATTGGTGAGCCAATAGGCGTTGGTGCACTAAAACCAGCCCTTCTCTGCGTTACTGGCTTATTGTTTACATGGGTTAAGGGCAGTACTGAGGCTATTGTTGCGATTAAAACAGCTGCGGCGATTAACGAAACAACCCAAACAAGCCTAGACCCAGACCACATACAGGGATTGCCCATTATGCAGGACTTTTTTTAACTCCAGCTGTTCATAAAAAGTGAGCCGAGCCGGGTTGAAATGACTCAACATCTCCCTCACGTTGGGCTTGCTTTGATGAATCACTTGAATGATTGGAGAAAGGGCAATCTTTCATGCCCAGGAGTTCTGCACTAACGTTGATAGGCCTATGTACATCACAAACCTTAGGTCGGATTGACTATTCCTGGTTGTTTATGGCATCGATAAACTGTGGAACCTGTCTCAGGAATTACTTAAGTCCAAGTAACTCTAGGATTTTCAGGAACGCATCGTCACTCCTCACTACTTTATACTCCCTAATACTAGCACGTATTTGCTCAGGGCGTACATGAATACCAAGCATTGATCGAACTCTCCCCTGAAATGATCCTTTACTCATAATGAGTGCGTTAAGTAATTGGGAAACATTACTAGCCCTACTATTCATACTTGCACTCTCGAAATCTATTATGTAAACCCTACCCTGGGAGATCATAATGTGCTCCTGAGGTCTATTTAATTCATTATGGGCAAGCCCTATCGCATCAAGTCTGCGGCAGTGCCAAAGTAGGTCACGAACAGCACCCCTCAATTCATTAGGGTCTGCATGTTCTGCGTAGTGTTGTAGAGAAGATCCATTTATTAACTCCATCACTATGGCATTGCCCATGTAACCAATTAGGCGTGGGCCAACGCCTACGGAGTTCGCGAGCCTTAAGTATCGGCCCTCGTTTATGAGACTAGGTCTCGGTGAATCGGGTCTCCTAACCTTACAGGCGTAGTATTCATTATTAATCCTACATTTAAATACGAAACTATTCTGACCCTTACCCAGCAATTTAACGCCCATGAACTCAACACCACCGTCACTAATCAACTCATCAACGCCCAATTGCCTTAGGTCATCGATAACGAGCCCTAGGTAACCCTCTGGGCAATTGATGTATCGGCATATCCTGAGCAATGGTTCATAAACTCCATCCACCATCTCTAGTTGGGGTGAATTATTTTTAAGGTACTTAACCCTATAGTAATATGTTGATGATGCCGACAGGCCTCTGACAGTCTTGATGAGGAATCCGGTGCTGATTTTTTATTTCACCCCTTAACCACTAGGATTATGATGCAGTTAGTGATATTCATTCCACGAACAGAGTCCTCACTCTCACTATTAAGGAATGCATTACCTATGTTCATTAAACGATTCGGTAAAGTGGCGTTACCGCTACCTAAGGAGTTCTGCAGCATCGCTGTGGCTAACCCAGGAAATGCTGTTGAAATGCTTAGGGAGGTTGTTGGTGAGGCCTTCGTTAGGTTGTGGGGTTGGATTCCAGAATTCTTTAGGGAGGCTATGGTTGAGTACCCATTTGCCTATTTTGATTGTTATTATGATATGGATAGGTTAAGGAGATCCATTGATACTAGTATTGAAATAGCGAGGTTAGTGCTCAGGTACAGGCTTGGCGCTAAGGTCGACCTCAACGATTGGTTAGCACCGTTTAGTTCTATTGAGGTGGTTAGGGTACCGGATGATTACGTGGTTATTATTGATGATTACGCCGTGTTAAGGTTTTTCGAGAAAACCCACGGATTCAGAGATGTCGTGGCACTAGGACCTTTAGTACCAACACCAATCGAATTGCTTGAACTGATTGCACTGGGTATCCTAAGCAGGGAGTATTTAATGGGTGTTATTGAGCATGTTGTGAGGTATGTGGGTGATTACGTGGTGCTTAGTAGGGACTTAACGGAGGCATTATTGAGACTTATTAATGACAGGGATTATCTCTCGTTTATTCACTCCCTAGACCTTTGATTGCTTCATTTACTCGTTATCATTGGTGTTATCATTATTGCGGAGTATGGGCAGTTATCCTGGCATGAGTAACATCCTGAGCATGCGGGCTCGTTTATTACGTAAGCCTTATCCCTCAATTTACCTGTTAAGACCCCCTTTGGGCATATTGTCCAGCATATGCCGCACCCAACACAGTTATCCAAAACCCTCACCCTTATTACCACTGCCACGCACTTAATGCATGTTTTGTCCTTAAATGGTTTTTTGTTGGCATAATGCTTTTAAGACACCCGCATAACCCGGTCTTGGGGGTTTCTATTGCCACGTTACAACTCATCAAGGCGGGCGAGCAGAGACCTAGGGAGAAATGGAGGGACTTTATTGACTGGTTCAACTGGGTTATAATGGAGACTGGACTTTATGATTATAGGTACCCCGTTAAGGGCGCCTATGTCTGGAGACCCTATGGCATGAAGGTCCGGAGGCTCGTTGAATCATACATCAGGGCTGTGCACGACGAGACTAGCCACCAGGAAGTTCTCTTTCCAGTGTTCATACCCTACGAATTCCTGGCGAAGGAGAGTGAACACATCAGGGGCTTTGAGAATGAGGTCTTCTGGGTCAGTAAGGGTGGTGTTGGTGAGGAGAGACTTGTGTTGAGACCAACTAGCGAAACCGCGATAATGCCCATGTTCAAGCTCTGGATTAAGGACCACACGGACCTGCCATTCAGGGTTTACCAAATCGTTAGTGTGTTTAGGGCCGAGACAAAGGCCACCAGGCCCATGATTAGGCTTAGGGAGATATCTATGTTTAAGGAGGCCCACACAGCCCATGCCAATAGGGAGGATGCGGAGAGGCAGGTTAGGGAGGCCGTGGAGATCTACAGGAAAATCTTCGACTACCTGGGCGTACCCTACCTAATAAGCCAAAGGCCTGAGTGGGATAAGTTCGCCGGTGCCGTGTACACCATAGCCTTTGACACAATAATGCCTGACGGCAAAACCATGCAGATAGGTACCGTTCATTACCTAGGCACGAACTTCGCCAAGGTCTTCGACGTTAAGTACCTAACACCAAGTGGTGATTGGGAGTACGTGCACACGACGAGCTACGGAATTTCCGAGAGGGTTATAGCGGCTATGATAGCTGTGCATGGTGATGATAAGGGTTTGGTGCTCCCACCAAACGTGGCTCCCATACAGGTCGTAATCGTGCCAATAATGTACAAGGGCACTGAGGAAACAGTACTCAGGGAATCTAGGTCAATTAAGGATGAGATTACCAATGCTGGTTTTAGGGTTGAGATTGATGGCAGGACGGATAGGACACCGGGTTGGAAGTACAATTATTGGGAAATGATGGGTGTTCCACTCAGGATAGAGATTGGTCCTAAGGATGTCGAGAATAAGCAGGTGGTTTTGGCTAGGAGGGATACATTGGAGAAGTACGTGGCGCCAAGGAGCGAGATTGTAGAGGCTGTTAGGCAGGTGCTGAACGAAATTAACAATAACCTAAGAAATTCGGCGTGGTCATTCCTTAAATCCATGGTTGCCAGGGTAAGTTCGATTGATGAAGCCAAGGACAGGCTCAGTAGGGGTGGTGTTGTTGAGGTTCCGTGGAGTGGTGATAATGAGTGCGGTATGAAGATACAGCAGTTACTTGACGCTGATGCATTGGGTATACCATTGGATGAGGATGCTGGTAAGGATATCGGTGGATTTAGGGACCTAGCTTGCAATGATAAGCAAGCCAATTATTGGTTTAGGCTTGCAAGGCGTTATTGAATTGAAAGCAAAACCTTTAAGAGATGCTCATTGTTTTAATGCGTGATGAAATCTTCATTAGTCATAGCAATCCTGGTTGCGGTACTTGTAATCGCAGGGACAGCGGGGTATTTGGCATTAACAAACCAGAACAGCCCAACGGCAGCTCTCATAAACGCAAAGAGGCTGCTGAGTAGGAATTTCACAGCAACATATCAGGTCACAATCGCACCAACCGCCATAGCGATGAATGGCGAAATTCCAGGTATACCAATTAAGTTAACGTGGGTAAGCGGCTACATAACGATCTCCAGAACCCCATTAATGGATGCTACGGTGATAAACGGAACATTATCACTCACGCGTTATGGGTTAGGTTCCAGCTTCAACGCAGCATTTTGGAAGTTTAATAATGAACTTTGCTTTGCCGTGGAGTTTGGGTTCATGGGTGTTCAGGCAATTACGCATTGTGTACCTTATGTTAATATTACGAGTAATTACGTGGCAATACTTAATGAGAGTAGGTACATAGGTGCCGGTGTTTGGGATGGCAGGACTACGTACTGCTTCTCCGCATTGATAACCACAACCCCAACAAGCAATCAGTACGGTGGTTTCGAAGAACCAATTGTGGTGAATGTCACCAAGATGTGCCTACTAAGCAATGGAGTACCTGCAAATGCAACAATATACATATACCCAGCTCAACAATCCCTCGGCAGTTTCATGATAGGCACAAACCTAACACTCATCAATTACTCATTCACATTCAACCAGGAGGAGTTTACCCAAATTACTAGAGGGCTCATTCCTGGTTAAACCTATTGCTTATTGTCCTCAGTATCTTCGTAGTGCTACATAGTGGGCATTCGAGGTAGTCGTTGAATCTGATCACTTGCACGTTATCCAGGCCCCTCTTCCTTAATTCATTCCTTATTGCATCGTCATTGAATGGCTGATTGGGCCCAAGAAGTATTATGTTTGGTCTCTCCTCCTCAACAACCCTGAACATATCATCCTCATAACCAAGTCTAGCCTTATGCACATAGACTATGTTACTCAAAACCTCAAGTCTCTGGTTCTCAGGTATTATAACGTCCCTACCCTTAATCCTCCTAACCGTGGAATCCCTAGCCACAACCGCAATGACGCGGCCAAGGGACCAGGCATGTCTTAGGTATGCTATATGCCCTGGGTGGATTATTTCGAATGTACCTGCCACGAAGACCTTATTGCCCGCCTTTTGCAATAGCTCATCAGTCTTACTCCACCTGAAATTGGCCATACCAAGAAGTCTCAATGCGTCGAGTAGACCCTCTGCGTATGCTATTGTTGCCAATGCGGTGAATGTATCCCCCCTCGATAGATAATACATTGAATCCTTGAGGTATGCTTTGGCGATATCAATAACCTCGCTCTTAATGCCCTCCCTCTCTATCTGCTCGATGGCAGCGGCGACATTCCTTATGTATGCCTCAACCCTATTCTCTGGGCTCGTCGTCTCCATGATTCGCGATCTCCTTATTACTAGCCATTAATAAACCCTTCACTGACTAAGGAGGTAATAATTTTACCTGAGTTGGTATTTAAATGTGTTAATTTACTCCCTGAGTATTTCGAGGGATATGAAGGTCTTGGTATCCTCGACGCCCTCCATCATACTTAATACCCTAAGTA
>NZ_LCWN02000030.1:0-22672 GCF_002078205.2 Vulcanisaeta sp. EB80 | reverse complement strand
ACCCATGGTTGATGGCAGGTCCCGCAATAGCATCCGAGATCAGGGGTAAGTCAGCCATTAAGTTTAACGTACCTACTGCTGCGATTACAACAATGATCCTGGCGACGCTAGGTTTCGAAGCCCTCTATTATTCGCTAGGTTTTAAATTCACTACAGAGGCTCTCGCAAACCCCAATGTTAATGCAATCCTTAATTTCTGGACCGTGGCCATGGCGATTTCAAATAATGCAATTATTAAGTGGCTCATAGGCCTATCCTCGGTTGTTTGGTACCTGGCTGTTTTGGCCTATGGTGCAATCGTCGTCGTTAGGTATTGGTTCGCCCTAGCCTTCGACAGGGTCTGGCCAAGCGCATTCGCCTACCTAAGCCCAAGGTTTGGAACACCAATATACGCACATATAACGGATTTAGTAGTGACTGCGGTATTGATAATGGCTACTGGCATATTCTACCAAACGTTCACGGCATTGTACAGCACTGAGGTTGGTCCATTAACCTACCTAGCCCTTGTAGGTATCGCCGCGGTAATCATAGCAATGAGGAGGAGGGAGCTAAGTAATAGGGTCAGGATTGCCTTAGCCATATCCGGTGTACTACAATTCCTGGTTTTCCTATACCTGGACTACGAGTTCCTGGCTTACCCACAGATATGGGGAGGCAATTGGTTGGCATATGGCGTGATAATGGGCGCCTTCGTACTGGGCGTGGCGGCCTACATGGTCTCTAGAGTAATTAACCTTAGAAGGTATGGTATAGACATATCAGTGTCCTACATAGAGATACCGCCCGAGTGATTAAGAATGGAATCTGTTGATTTAATCATTAGGGCTAAGTACGTAATAACAATGGGGAATCCATTAGTTATTGAGGATGGTGCCGTGGCCATTAAGGATGGGGTAATAGTCAGCGTTGATAGGGCCGATAGGGTAATGAGCAACTTTAAGGCTGAGGAGATCATTGAGAGAGGTAAGCACATACTGATGCCCGGGCTAATTGACGCCCACACCCACACACAGCAGGTTTTCCTGAGGTCATTCGTAAACGATAGGAGGCTCTCACTGCCTCAGATTTGGACAAAGCTCTTAATACCCTTCGAGGACCTACTCACGGACGACCTAGCCTACCTATCAAGCCTAGTCAGCGTAATCGGTATGGTTAAAAATGGCATAACCACCTTCATAGAGGCTGGCGCACCCAAGCCTCTCGAATTAACTAGGGCCGTCAATGAGGTTGGTATTAGAGGAATTATTACGCCATCAACCTTCGACATTGGCGAGAACAAATTATTAGATACTAAGGAGGTCATTCGTAGGGTTGAGGATTTACTACCGCCCTTGACGAATTATGGGAGCTACTCATTAATATAGATTTCGAAATAAGAACACGCAGAAGCACGCAACACGTAATGTGCAATTAAACATAACCCTCGACACCACCTCATTACACAGCCAATCCCCTGCCCCGAAGTACTAACCAATATAGCACTCATCGTAGGAAACAAGAAGCAAACAAAATTCATGGTGGGCCCGCCGGGATTTGAACCTGTCTCTTGTGGTTGTGCCTTGGGTTTGTTTGGGCGGTTCGCCGTTCCTCACGCCAATACTACCTTTGGTAGTTTCTCCATTATTTTCCTCGGCACGTGTTGTTTGGATTAGGCGTTTGTTGTGGTTGCCATTATTGTGTGGTTGGTGTTGTTTTATGCCTATGTTCGTAGTGCCTTATAAGCCTTGTTGTTGAAATGATTATTGGTGTGGGTTGGGGAGACTACGTAATAGCATGGTTAATGACGTATCGAGGAGTTGATTGCCAACTGTGGAATTACGTCCATAATAAGTGCGTGGAATCAAAACTATGCAGTGAGTTGGCTAAAATGCTTGTGGGTGAACTTAGGAAACATAGGTGTTTCGACAATGCACCTAGGTGAGTGCTTTGCTGTGGGTGGGTTCAAAACCAACGGGCCGTCCACAAAGGACAAAGGCCCGATGAGTCAGGGAAACAACCTAGAAACAAGAGACGAGACCTCCCTGCCTCAACCCACCCAGGCAGGGAGGATAAAGCCATGCACAGAATTAATAAAACAAGCAACAAAATGCCTAGAAAACAACGACAAGAACTGCACCATGAGGAAGATCGAGGAGTTAATAAAGGCAGACTGCCACAATGGCTATGTAGTTGGTAGGGAAGTTGTGGGCAAGGTTAAGGATGTGGTTCATGAGTTATGGCTTGCTAGCAGTGGCGATAATGAGTTTAGGTGTGAGTTGCTAAGGATGTTTAGGGATCTCGACATATCAAAGGGTTGGGTTAGGGATGCGTTACATAGAAGCAATAAAGCACTTAATACGTGGCTCGCTAGATGCAACATTGATGGGGAGAGTAGGATGGCAAGGAATAACGTCGTTGAAGAAATCGAGGACCTACTGAGGGAGAGGTTTGGTTGGAATGAAATTAGGATGTGCGAGGAGTTGTGGCGGTTCGTCGGTGTTGATATTGAAGCCTTTAGGAAATACGGTGTGGAGCCGTGCGTTTGGCTCAATGGTCTAGAGACGCTAAATGACTTGAAAAACCCGTATTGGCTCGGATTGAGGGTCAGCGACTTGGCAGTTAGGAGACGTAGTAGTGCAATCGAATTGATAATAAGCACTACAAATAGCATTGACGCTGTATTCTTTGCAAAGATACTAAGCATGGTCAAGACGCCGAGCATAAAAATCGAGTGGAAAGCAGCGCCGGGTATGAAACACGTATCTAAATCAATCGGCTTATCATTTTACATAGCCCTAGGCGTTAATGAATGGCCCTGGCTGATTAAATTAAACGCAAACGAGCTCAAAGAAATAATCGAGAACTTCGGTGATAAGGAGCTTGCGGAGTTCATAGCAGGCGAAATCGATGGAGATGGGTCAGTGTGGTATGAGGGAACTGCCTATGTAGAAATTTCAACATGTAAAGCTTGCCCGAAGAGAATAATCGACGTGCTGAAGGAGGTAATTGCCGAGAGGTTCGGCATCGTTGGAACATACAAAACAGAGGATGTATTAACGTTCAAAGGCAAGAACGCCGTTAGGCTACTTAGACTCATCACTAGGTACATACACCATCCACTTCGCCGTTTAAGGGCCGAGCTAATTTTGGCGCTTTACGACGGGAGGATAAGCCCCGAGGAGTTCGAGAGACTCTACGAACCAACAAAGTACAAACGCGGGAAGCCAGACATCAAGAGGAACCACGCCCTAGAAGCCCTAACGAGAGCAGCCCCACAAACCCACACCCACGAGGATTAAAACAATTTTCCAAAACCCAAACCGAGAAACATAGAACAAAATTCGTTGGTACAGCCGCCGGGATTCGAACCCGAGCCCCTTGCGAGGACGGGATTACCCGTCTTTTTGATCTCAAGTCCCGTTCGGGTCCCCACGGTTAGTCCCGTAGGGATCGCCTTGGGCCTGGCTCGGGTGGCCAGGACTGTGGGTAAGGCATTAACTATTGGTATAAACTATGATAAATCGTCATTCAACACTATAACGTTAATGCGTGCACTAACGGGTTGGGGTGGTCGTTTAATTAACGATAATGTTGGCGTCATGAGGCCTGGGTATAGGGCTGACCTCGTAACGCTCAGGCTTGATGATCCGAGGATCCTGCCCATACATGACTCAATGGAGACCGTAATAACGGCTTTAAGTGGTCGTGAGATTAATGATGTATTGGTTAATGGGGAATTCATAGTTAATAATAGTAACCTTGTCAAGGTTGATGAAGTGGAATTGATCAATAAGATATACGATGTAACACCGACAATAACTGATAAGCTTAGGGAGTTTGGTATGTAATTTATTTTCGTTTTACTTTAAATAAACAATAACCTGGTTAAAAGGTATGTCATATTTTAAGATCTGGTTCATACTATTTAATTAAGGTTTGTGATTAAGACCTGTAGAATTACCGAGCTAGCCCTCGGTATGAGTTAGTTTTTTAAGGTTATAACATGCCAATCGTTAGAATGGTGCTGCTTAAAACCATATTATGCTGCATTGAATTGCTTGTATTTAGCATAATTGCTGGATTACTAGGGTCACTCACAGGGCTTGGAGGTGGTACAGTACTTGTGCCGCTATTAACCCTATTCCTCGGTATACCGATAGCTTACGCCGCGGGTGCATCATTGATATCGACAATAGCCACATCCAGTGGGGCGGCTAGTGCGTACATTAGGGATAAGATAACGAATGTTAGGATTGGTATGGGGCTTGAGATAGCCACAACCACGGGCTCGATCGTGGGTTCACTCACGGCAGCCTTTATTTATAGCCATGGTCTTGCCTGGATAGTTTATGTGGTGTTTGGAATAGTGATATTAACGTCAATAATACCGACAGCCCAGAGGGGTAAGTACGAAATACCCGACCCAAGACCACCCGATTGGACAACAAAGGTCTTCAAGCTATACGGTAGTTACTATGATGAGGCCCTAAAGACTGAGGTTAAGTATTGGGGTGTTCGTTGGTGGTTGGGTGAGTTGATAATGTTCTTTGCTGGTTTTATTAGTGGTTTGCTCGGTATTGGTAGTGGCGCCCTAAAGGTTCTCGGTATGGACTGGGCCATGAACCTGCCAATGAAGGTTAGCACAACAACAAGCAACTTCATGATAGGAGTGACAGCAGCAACGGGTAGCGCCCTCTATTGGTACTTTGGTTACATACAGCCCATGATGGCTGCTGTAACAGCAATAGGGGTTTTAATAGGTGCGATGTCTGGTACCAAGATTCTCGTTAGGATAACGAACAAGCAGGTTAGATGGGTCTTCCTGGCAATACTTGCCTTCCTGGGTATGGAGATGCTCCTCAAGGGTCTATACATGGATCACATAATAACGATACCTGTGGCGACACAGTACGCATTGAGCCTTATATTCACGGCAATAGTTATGTCACTGTTGTATTACCGCTATGGAGTGCTTGCCCGTAAACCAAATAGAGAGGGCGTGGTTATGGGTGGTGGTAATGCCTAGGTGGGATATGGATTACATAATCGGGTTGACGCTTAGGTATGGCGTTATAATAAGCATAGCCCTAATACTAATAGGTATAGTTCTGTTTCACGTTAAGGGCGAGGCCCTTGGATGTAGTGAAAACCTAGTCATGTCACCCACATCTCCAATAAACACCACAGTCATACCCCCAGGCTATGCATTATCTAGGTTGCCTTACCTGGATCCATTGTCATTCGTAATCTTAGGTCTCATGGTCCTCATAGCCACACCCGTACTTAGGGTTGCACTTGGTGTTGCATCATTCGCCATGGAGAGGGATTGGCTTTATGTGCTTATAACAACGGTGGTTTTCATAAACCTCATGCTTGCGATATTTATTTTGCCATCAATAATGCACCTACACGCAAATTACCAACTACTCAGAATACTTTGCCCACAACGTTGATGATAAACATCATTATTTTAACCATGCATACCCTTAAAATGATACTATTACTGAGGCCATTATTATTAGGATATAGGCAATAAGTGTTAATGCTGTGGGTACTTGATTAAAGAACAGAAAACCCCAGAGGGCGGCTAACACGGGTTCCACCGTGGCTATTACAGACGCTGTCGAAGCCTTCACCTTAGAAACCCCCATGGCGAAGAACCTATATGGAATGACCGTAGTCACTATACCCAGGTATGCACCCCAAAGAATGGGCTTTGCCATGAGCCTCCACGTATGTGTTATAAATGAATATACCAGAGCCACAGGTACCGTTATTATCAACGTATACGGTATAGCACCCCATGAAACATCAATCTCATTACCACCTCTGGCATAATACCTGGCAATGGCTATGTACGACCCATAGGATATACCAGAGAGCAGGCCTAGAGCTACGCCGAGGGGATTAATGGCACCGCTGATTGATTGGGCACCAATCAGCACTATTGCAACTAAAACCAGGGAAACACCCAGGACACCCTTAATACCTGGTCTCTCGCCCAGGATTAGCGCAATCAACGTTGCCCATAGAGGTGCTGTGTAAAGCAGAAATGCTGCTAAACCAACACCGGCTATTACTGCCGCTATTGGATACGCAGCAAATAATACACCCAATGCCAAACCGGCCATTAATGATGACCTATTCAAGGATCTACGTATAAATAAAGCCACAATCGATGCAAAGATCGATCTAAATACAGGCAAGACAATCGGGTTCGTACTAAGGACGCTTACAACACCAATTGTTGACCAAAGGGATGCGGCGATGATTATGTAAAAGCCAGGCCATAACCTCCTCCAACCCACGAGGTAGGGCGCATATAATGGTTAATTTTTAGTATTACGCACTTCTTTGCACAGTTAATGCGCCTTTTGTAACGTTCAAGTAAATACCTGAGGATAGTGCGGCTATTACGAGTACAAAGCCCCATAATGCCAACGGCTCCCTTAATGCGTATGGCATGAGGAGGCTAGATACTGAGGAGGCTATGGTCCTGCCTAAACCCGTGACTAGGCTATAGAGCCCCATATACCTACCCCTCGCCTTGGGGTCCGCAAGCATGTTGGCAATGCTTTGTGATATTGGTGAAACGATCATTTCTGCCAGGGTTATGAAGAACATGTCCACAATAGCCCATGTGAAGTTTGGGATGAAGGCAACGGCTAGGTAGCTGATGCCGTAAATTACCATACCAAGGGCTATCAAGCTTGGTCTCTTCAGGTACCTACCTATTAAGTCCTGTAAAAATACTACGAGCAACCCATTCTCCATGTAAAGTATTCCTACCATGAAGGTGCTTAATCCATCATGCACATTATAGTAAATGACCCCCTTCTCGCCCTGAAGGGTAGGGTTTCCACCTTGGGGGTCTCGACCGTTACTCCCTCTTTTGGGGGTTATTGGTTTCACGCCATTGCTTGTTATTATGTAGCTTAGTATTTTCTTTGGTATTGGTGTTTTGTAACCGACTCTTTTTGCTATGTTTCTTGCTGCGTTTATGTCTGCGTTGATTTTTATGCCCGTTAATGGGCATATGTACAATCCCCTCTTTACCCTACCGTTTTCGTGCTCCATGTTGCATATTGAGCATTGTTTGCTTGTTCCGTACTCATTCACTATGTTGAGTTTGATTCCATACTCCTGCAATACTTCGCTGAGCCATTTAATGATTTTGTTGAACCACCAAATATTGGTGTTGAACTCATTACCATTGTCTTGGCTAACTAGGTATGGGTAGCCGATGAAGACCTCATCAACGCCCATTTCATGCATTGCCCTCGCCAAGAACCTAATGGCTGTCCTGTAGTAGTGCCTAAGCCTCTCCCTCCTCTTGTAAACCGCGTGTAAGTAATGAGTGTGGTACTTTTTCCATGACTCGAATCCGTGGTTCCTCAACCAATCCCTAATTGATTGGTAGGTCTTGACCTCCCTCTTCCAGTAGTAATACTCCGCCTTTATTGTCGAGCCCTTGATTAAAATCGCAGTATCACTGTGATTGAAGATCACTGCGAACAGGTTGTTCAAGCCAATGTCTATGAAAGCCTTATTACTACCCCTAGGATTCTCGATTTGTATTTTCTCGTGGATGCCCCTCACGTAGCCCTTTGGGTTACTCTTTGCTGGTTTGGCGCCAACCTCAATGGGCACGTATGCGAACCATCTGTTATCCTCAAGCTTGATTACAAGCGTGCCTTGTTTACCAGACCACTTTATCCTTCCTGCATACTTTATCCTCAAGCCCCAGTCCCTGAGGATTATGTATCCTTCCCCACCATTGATAGGCTCGATGTAATACCTATCGTTCCTAACTAAAATGATTAACCTCCTCTTGCCTAGTAGCTTGTCCTTCCAGAAGCCAGGTGGTGATGGCTTATTCATGAACTTCGGCAGCTCGCCCTGCCTGTACAGCTTGAGTAGTTCGAAGTATGACTTCCAAGCATTGTTGTTTAGCTGAATAGCAACCCCAGCGTTTACGCCAAGCCTATCCCTATACCTATGGTAGAACTCATGCTCTGTACCCTCGAAATCAACCCTACCCGTTTCCCTATATTGCACCAATCTAGCATAATTAAGCTCATTCCATAACTTGGCAGTGGCATCTGCTAGCCTTCGCAGTCTCCTCTCCTGAGCGCCACTAGGCAGAAGCCTCAACCTAACCGTACGCACATTACTTGACTTAGAAGAAGAGGGAGTGCCCGGGTTGGCGAAAAGGGTGGGTAATCGACCCACTAATTCATCCAAAGAAACCAAACCTCCTCTCGGAGGCACCAACCCAGGCACCAGCCAACCAGCAAGGCAGAGTTTTATAAACCTGATACTGAGCCCCCACACAGTGAAGCAACCCCACCCTAAAGGGCGAGACTTGACCATTTTGTCAATAGGGGAAAGCCCAATTGACCCATCACTAGGAAGGTTAGGAATGACGGTATCAGAAAAAGCGCGGATCGCCTATTAACGTGAAACGTGAGTCCACGCTCAGGGATACGCCCAGTCTCGGGTAATGAAACTAATAATGGAAGGGCAGCAAGTGGTATTAATGAACCAAGCAGCAGTAATAATCTGAAGCCATAAATCTCATAGAGTAAACCACCAATGGCTGGACCAATAGCCCATCCAGCATTTATCCCAACCCTCAACCTACTGAAGTACCTAATTAGTGATGAAAAACCAATTGCGTAATCACCAACCAGTGATGTGTTAGCCACACCATAGGCATTGTTAAAGAAGGATTGTATTAATACCATGATTATAACAATGAGGGGCTTGTTTATTATGAAGGCTATTAATATCACCATTGATGATATTACCGATGAAACAACCATTGTTTTAACCCTACCAAGGAGATCCGTCAAATACCCACTAACAATAAACGCTATCGAACTAACAATCGCCTGCGCCACGTAGAATAGAGAAACCGACGTTAAAGGTAATTTGTAATACTGATACAGTGCGAATCCCGTGAAGGACCACAGGAGAGAACCACCGAGCGACCTGATGGCACCTATTAAGGCGAGTTTATTGCTTAGTTCCATTTCTTAGTACTGATGGGACGACCTGCTTTTAAGTATTGCAGAGAGACGCACTTATTAATGTGTATGTATTGAAGTATTGTGCCATTGCTACCGGTATTACTGGCGATCCTCGTGTTTCTGCCCAATGGTACGTATCAACAGTTGAACCCCTGGATTAATAATTACGGAATAGCAACGTACCCACTGAA
This sequence comes from Vulcanisaeta sp. EB80, assembly GCF_002078205.2. Classification (NCBI taxonomy): domain Archaea; kingdom Thermoproteati; phylum Thermoproteota; class Thermoprotei; order Thermoproteales; family Thermoproteaceae; genus Vulcanisaeta; species Vulcanisaeta sp. EB80. The sequence continues at coordinate 13,467 of NZ_LCWN02000030.1, read as the reverse complement.
CTATGCAGTGATTTATAGCCATGTGCTTGGGTCCGGAACATACACCATGTACTTGCCACCAGGCGGTTATTACTCCATTGAGGTTTCAGGACCTGGACCACTAGGGCTTTATATGTGGGCTAGTTCTAGGGTAATTCTTCAAATACTAAATCAAACAGGTTATGATGAGTTAAGATCAGGTGGGCAGTACCAGCCATTGTTTATGTTTGTTGGGTCATCAATGAATACTACGGTTTACGTACCTCAGGGTACTTACTACGTCATTGTCGTAAACAACGGCTCGATAGCGATCAATGCCGTACTAGCCATAATGCGGCACTACCCAACAGCCCTCATTAATGCACCGATTGGTATTGTTGACTATGGGCTTGCCCCAACGGTCAATGGTTACATACCATACTCTTACATAACAAGGGAATTCCTGGGCAGTGCGGTAATAAATGAGGCAGTAATTACAACAATAACCAACTGCCAATCCTTACCACCAGGTTCCTTCTCATTACAGCTTAATGCAGTCCTTGAGCTAAGTGTTAACGGTCACACACAGTATTATTGGTTGCAGAACGTGATGATAATAGATCCAAAGAACGAATTATTGCTGCCATTAGTTAATGTTTGGAATATGAGCAGTGAGTCCCTAATAATGAACCCACTCTATATTATCGGAAGAGGCTCCGTAATAAATAATACAGCATATGCATACATGGGTAATTGGACACCATACACCACACCATTGGCAATAAACCTAACCATAAGCGTAAACAATACACCCAATGGGTTTCCCGATTTATTATTCAGTTACTCAATGAACGGAATTAAAGAGCTTGTTGATAACGTCACATTATTATTAAGACCGGATTGGGGACCGTACTTAGTCGTTAATGGTTCGGAATACTCACCACTAGGTTACCTGATTGATTCAGAATTCATAATTGGTGGGCCAGGTTGTGGCGCCACAGTGTTTGCAAATGAAGTAAACGCATCTCTGTCGCTTTATTATCTAGGGCCAAGCAATAGGTTATTTCCCGTACCAACAGCCTGGAGCTTTGGTAGTGATACCGGCGAGACGATAGTGAACGTTGGAGAGGAGGCTATAGGTCCCGCCGTTGTTAAGTTAATGGCAGGTAATGAGTACCTGGGGCCCTTAACTAATGCCGATTACATAAGTTTCTTAGTAATCAACAACTATTTACTAAATGGCACAAGTGTCTGATTAATGCCGTTCATTGAGTAACTGAATAATAAATCGGGAAACCCACGGCATCATTTATTGAGTAATAAGCCATACCATACACTTACGGAGAAAAGCAAAACGGTGAAGACAATTATCACATGCCGGGGTGGCCGAGCCAGGTCCAAGGCGCAGGACTTGAGATTGAAACACAAGCAATCCTGTCCCCGCAAGGGGGCCCGAGTTCAAATCCCGGTCGGGGCGTTCTCATTCAATTCCTTTTTATGGGGTTGGTGGGCTTGTTCCCCGTGGGTGTGGGTTTGTGGGGCCGCTCGGGCGAGGGCTTCCAAGCCGCGGTTCCTCTTGATGTCATCCTTCCCTTGTTCGTACTCTGTTTGTTCATAGAGTCTCTTGAACTCGTCAAGGTTTATTCTTCCGTCATAAAGCGCCAGGATTAACTCAGCCCTTAGGCGGCGGAGCAGGTGATGAACAAATGGTCTAATCAACCTAAGCAACCTAACGGCGTTTCTGTTGTAGAACACCAAGGCATCGTTTGTTCTAAGCGACCCATCGCCTCCAACGATGCCGAACCTCTCGGCGATAACCTCCTTCAACACATCGAGCACCATCCTCTTCGGACATTTTTTTACAGGCCGAAATAAACACAGCAACATAGCCATTCTCATGGTCATACCACACTGTCCCATCCCCATCGATCTCGCCAGCCACGTATTTTGCAAGCTCCTCATCACTGAAGCTATTGAGTACTTTCTCGAGTTCATTGGCGCTTAGCTCAGGCCACGGCCACTTATCGATGCCTAGGTCTACGTAGTATCCTAAAGCAATTGCTTTACGTACGTATTTCGCGGACGGTGCTCCTCTTTCAAATTCAATATTTAGGCTTGGTTTCTTGACAGCGCCTAATAATGTCGGGAAGAATATGGCATCAATAGCATTCGTAGTACTTAATCTCAATCTAATTTTATTATCGTGTTTCCAAACCACCAGGTCGCTCTTAGCCATCCCAAGCCAATACGGGCATCTTAAGTCGCTTAGCAGTTCTAAACCGCTTAGCCAACTACACGGCTCTATATCATATTTCCTAAACTCATTAACATTAACACCGACGAACCGCCACAACTCCTCACACATCTTGACCTCGCTCCAGCCAAACCTCTCTCTTAGCAAACCCTCGATGTTCTCGATAACGCTGTTCCTCGTTGTTCTGTTTTCCCAATCGATGCCACACCTGGCGAGTAGTTCATCTAAATAATGAATTGTCCTATGTACTGCCCTTGTGGCCCAAGTTCTCGACACATTAAGACTCTTAAGCATTCTTAGAAACTCGCACCTTTCCTCATCATTGTTCCTTAGCCACAACTTATGCACCAACTCCCTAACCCCGTCAGCAACCTCCTTGCCCACCGCATGGCCGTTGTGGCAGTCTGTCTTTATTGCCTCTTCGATCTTCCTCATGACGCAATCCTTGTCTCCATTGCCTAGGCACCTCATTGCTTGTTTTATTAACTCGGTGCATGGCTTTGTCCTCCCTGCCTGGGTGGGTCGAGGCAGGGAGGTCTCGTTGCTTGGCTTTAAACTCTCCTCATTGACCATCGGGCCTTTGTCCTTTATGGACGGCCCATTGATTTTAAACCCACCCTTGGCGATGCACTCAATTAGGTGCATAACCGAAGCACCTATGTTTTTTCAGTTTATCCGTGAGTGTTTTGGCTAACTCGCTGCATAGTTTTGATTCCACGCACTTACTATAAACGAAGCTCCACAGTTGGCAATCAACTCCTCGATACGTCAACAGCCATGCAAACGGCCACTCCACACCCAACAATTATTTTAACAACTAGGTTTATAAGGCACTACGAACACGGGCACAAAACAGCAACGCTAATAATGCGCACAATACTCATGAAGAGCAACTACAAACACAACAAACACACAACACAACAACACGCACCAAGGAAAATAATAGGGAAACTACCAAAAATAACACTGACGTGAGAGGCGCAAACATCCCTCGTGTTTAAACACAGCCCAATTGGGGTTTGTGAACCTTAGCTTAATGACGACAAGCAATTCACTAGGCATCCAATTGAAACCCAACCTGCACCTCGGCAATCATCCGTGCACCACGGCTTCAGGCATTGGGTCATGGCCTCTTGATAAACCCTCTCTGAGTAATCAACCGTGAGCAAGATTATTGCGGAGTTGGAGTTAATGAGAGCGGGCTACAACGCAGTGAAGTTCATAGGCCCATAGATGCCTGGATAATATCCGGGAGGTCCAGAGGGGTAGGTTTGACTACACTAGGGAGTACCGGTACTCACGGGCTCTCGAGTATTATTAACTACGGAAAGGGTTGTTAATTTTGGTAATAACACGTTGGTGAGGCTTACAGGTATTTGGGTGAATGGCATGCCTGTGGGTAATTCATCGCTTGAGTTGTTAATGAATGGGTCGTATGTGGTGAGTTACAACTGGGCTAGGTACTATTGGCTTCAGGTAATCGATGAATCGAATCAAGTAACGAATATGAGTGGTTGGTACTTAGCGAATTCTATCGTTAATATTACCGTGCCAAAGACAGCAATCTATTTCAATAACGACACCAGGTTGGTGTTTGCCAAGTTCCTAACCAATGCAACCCATTATGTGGTTAGTGGGAACTCGATAGTATTGTTAATAAACCTACCAATTCAGTTAGCAGTTGATTGGGTTAGGGAGTATAATGTCTCGTTAACGTTATACACCATAAACAATACGCCCATAATTACGGAGCACCTTGGATGGCTACCCATGGGCTCTGAAGTAACTAACGTAACAATAGGCGGTATCAAATACCCACTGGAAATGCCATTAAGCATAACAGGGCCTGAATTAACGGCTATAGTTGATGCAAAATACGCACAATTCGTGGTGAGGGATTCACTGAATTTACCGGAGCCATTAGCACATATTCTAATTAAATACGATGGGCAGGAAATAGCGACATCAACTAACATTCTCGGTGTAACACCAAGGCTATTAATACCCACGAGCAGTGCATGCACAATTATGGCGCAACCCATAGGCTACTACAGCCTTGCATTGATTGTGGTGGTAGCGGTGCTGATTATCGTAATCCTTAAGAAATCGAATTTTCAAGCCCTAAACCATTCGAAAGCGATGTAATGCATCTTGCCATCAGCATCGCTCTGCGTAGCTAAAACAAACCTCTTATTGACTGAGTGACTTAACCTGGCAGCCCTCGTTATATCCAGCGCAGTGACAGCCCTCCTAGGTTCTATAAAGTGGAGAAGTATAGGTGCGTGGTCTATTCCTGGACCTCTCTCGTAGACTGCGAATAATGAACCAAACTTGAGACCGCTCTTTACTACGAAACCTCCATCCCTTAATTCCATGTATATTGTGTAGACTTGGTCGAAGTTTGCCACGGTATCCCTACCAATCTTTACAAGAGCATCTCTACCTAGTTCGTTACCGTCACGGTCATAGACCTTAAGCAATCCCTTATCCACCAGGTATAGGGCTTCGGTTATTGATAATTGCAATGGTGAGCTCACATTATTAACTTCATTCAATTTGACCTTATCCTCACCGACAAACTTCCCATAAAAACCCATAGAGTATAGGCTCCTTGCTTCATTAATATCCGCAACAACCACAGCACTACCTACTAAATACCCCCTAAAGACCATGAGGCCCATTGAGACCCCGTGTGCGAACCTTTAAGTCTCTTTCTCCTCCTTAGGACCCAGTGGCTTACGTATTGTGGCAATGCTATTGTCCGCAACACCCAATCTTCTCATCTCCTCCTCATTGCACCAAACCTCATTCCTCGGCACATCTTCACTAGGTATTACCTTAAGCACGTACTTCCTCTCCCTAGATCCACCACCAACTAGGACTATCTCAACCTCATCCTCAATACCAAGCTCCTTCAAAACCTCTGGATGTATCTTCGCCTTTCCTTCATCAACATCGCTCCTACGCCTAATCCTCAACCTCCTTTCACGCCTCTCCTTCTTCTCCTCGCCCTTAATCCCGCTGGGTGTTAGGAAGCTTGGTATTAATAGTCTCCGTTGAGACGCACCTTCGCTGGATTTACTCTCACCTGGCTTGCTTTCACTCATCGAGATTAGGTTATGTGCTTCATTTTAATACTTATCCTTAATCCAGATCCCCAACCTCTCCCTGCCTTATTGAGGGAAGAATACCTAACGCCCTTGCACAATCAATACAATACCTACTCAACCCAACCCTAACACTATCCCTCCTACACACCAACCTACCGCACCTAGCACAGTGACCCACAGCCAACCTCTCGTGGCAGATTTGGCATAACGTGCTTAGGCAAACCCTGCATATACCCAGTGATGCCTCGAAATCCTTAGCACACACTAACCTACCGCAAATACGGCATCTGGCAATTGCAGGCTCCTCCTCACAAACCTCACAGAGTGCCCCATCCACCTTAGGTGATTGTATGTTTGCCGTATTAAAGGATTTAAGTATATGGTATTAATTACGTAATAATCACATAGCACTAAATCACACACTTGGTGTTATTTTACCTAAATAGGTGCAACTAAGGATTTATTAAGCAACATAACCTGCTGTTTGGGTTGTTTATGATTAATATAACGAATATTGTAGTTGGCGGTGGTACCGTTAGTTTATCGATTAAGGGTCACGATTATGTTAAGGGTGATAGGGAATTCACGGACATAGGTAAACCCCTTATATTTTGGAACATCACCTATAGATGCAACCTAAGGTGTGTGCATTGTTACATAAATGCAATACAGGGCTTGTCCAGGGATGAGTTGAGCACGGAGGAGGCGTTGAGGGTTGTTGAGGACGCGCATGAACTTAGGACGCCATTGCTCATCATAAGCGGTGGCGAGCCGTTAGTTAGGGAAGACATTGTTGAGATTATGAAGAGGGCTGGTGAGTATGGCATCAAGGTATCCCTAAGTACGAATGGTACGTTAATAACCAGGGATTGGGCTGCTAAACTTAAGGAATTGAATGCACAATACGTCGGCATTAGCATTGACTCACCCATACCAGTGATCCACGATAAGATAAGGGGTGTTCCTGGTGCTTGGGACTTGGCCATTAGGGGTATTAGGAATGTTATGGAGGCTGGAATACCCGTTGGCATTAGAACCACGGTTACCAAGCTAAACATAGACCACGCACAGGAGGTTGTTGAGTTGGCCCATAAACTAGGAATATCTAGGGTTGCCTTTTACCACCTGGTGCCCAGTGGTAGGGGTAGGGGCATTATCAACCTAATACCAACACCCGACCAATTATTCAGGTTCCTCGCAAAACTTATTGATGTGGCTAAGAAGTATCCCGATGTTGAGATCCTCACAGTAGATAATCCAGCAGATGGTGTCGTGGCAGCTTTATTAGCGAGTAATGATGAGGATGAGTTCATGAGAAAGCTTAGGCTTGTTAGTAGAATGGGTGCCTGTAGTGCTGGTAGAAAGGTTATGTCAATATACCCGAATGGTGATGTCTACCCATGCCAATTCTTCAATGATAAACCAATGGGTAATGTCAGGAGGGAGAGGCTTACGGAGATTTGGTTAAGGCCTAGGCTAAATAGTGAACTTGTGATTAGGCTTAGGAATAGGGATTATGGTGCGTCACAATGCATGAGGTGCCCATACCTAAGGTACTGCGGTGGATGTAGGGTTAGGGCTGGGGTGCTCAACGGAGATGTGTGGTCCATGGATCCACTGTGCACAATGAAATCGTTGGTAAACCTATGGAGACTTGGTGAGGTTAACCTAAGCCCCTGGCAGGTTAGGATAGCTAAGGATTTCGAATCTGCCGTGCTCAATGCAAATTATTAATTTAAGCAACACAATAAAGGTAAAAAACCGGCTTACCTACCCGTAATTTGGGAAAATGGTTAATTTGTTGATAAAGGTTCTTGGAGGCGGTGGTGAGGTTGGTAGGATGGCGGTGTTCGTTAAGGATGCGACTATGGATAAAGGGTTCCTATTCGATTATGGAGTTAACTTTGATGAGAACGATAGACCAGTCATGCCGGGTCACGTGAGGCCTAGGGATCTTGCTGCCGTTTTCCTGAGCCACTCGCACCTTGATCATTGCGGCGCTTTGCCAGGCCTATACGTTAGTTCGCCGCCCCCTGTCTACGCAACACCATTAACACTTGAGTTGGCTGATATAATGTTTAAGGATGCCATCAAGTTAAGCGGTTATTACCTGCCGTATGAGGATGAGGAGATAAAGGCTGTGCTTGATCACGCAATACCAGTTACCTATGGTGAGGATATAGATGTGGCAAATGACGTTAGGGCATACTTCGTTAATGCGGGTCATGTACCAGGTAGTATGATAACGATTTTGGAGATTAATGGTGCCAGGGTGCTGTTCACGGGTGATTTCAATTTAGCACAAACAAACCTATTGCGCGGTGCCGACCTGGGAAGCATACCTAGGGATGTCGATGTTGTAATTATGGAGGGTACCTACGTAATGAACACGCACCCACCTAGGGAGGAGGTTGAGAGGGACTTCATTAAAGTCATTAGGGAGACAATCGAAGGAGGCGGTTCTGTATTGATACCAGTGTTCACAATAGGTAGAGCCCAGGAAATATTGATTACACTTTACAAAAACGGCGTTGATTACCCCATCATAATAGATGGACTAGCCAGACTGGCGAATCAGGTGGTAGCTAGATACCCGCATTACTTGGCTAATCCGGAGCTTTATATGAAGGCTGTGGAGAACAGCCTTGAAATTGCTGCGGATTACCAAAGACGCTCCCTAACGAAGGAGCCAGTCATAATAATATCACCTGCAGGTATGCTTAAGGGTGGAGCCGCAGTCTATTACCTAAAGAGGTTAGGTAAGGATCGTAGGAATGCCGTAATATTACCAAGCTACCAAGCACCAGACACGCCTGGTTTTGAGTTATTGACTAGGGGCAGGGCATTCGTTGATAAGAGCGAGGTTGTTCTTGAGGCTAAACTTTATTGGTTTGATTTCAGCTCCCACAGTGGTAGGGCTGAGCTTGAGACATTCATTAGACACTTTAACCCGGATACCAAGATATTGCTCGTACATACGGAGGCAATAAAGGCCCTTCAATTCCTAGATAGGTTGAAGGATAAGTACGGCATCGATAATATCCACGTACCCACAAGTGATGAGTCGATAATCGTGAACGCGCATAGATAATAATATTACGTCCGCATTTTGTTGATCACCCTGAAGTAATATAAGACTTAGTAATAACGTGCAATGATTACGATAAAAGGATTTAAATAGCCTTGCTGGGACGGGTATCGTTATGTCGCAGATAAAGATTGAGGAGGTTAAGTCATCGTTTGAGAGGATCGGATTGCATAGCCACATAAAGGGTTTGGGTGTTAGAGATGGAAAGGTCCAGTTCTCAGCAGATGGCTTTGTTGGACAGACTGATGCTAGGGAGGCTGCCTACTACGTTGTTAAGATGATAAAGGCGGGTAAGTTTGGGGGTAAGGGCGTGCTCATTGTTGGACCGACTGGGACGGGTAAGACTGCGCTGGCTATAGGTATTGCTAGGGAGCTTGGTTTAGACACACCGTTTATCCAGATAAGCGCTGCCGAGGTCTATAGTGTGGAGGTTAAGAAGACCGAGTTCCTAACCAGAGCCCTTAGGAGTGCAATAGGTGTTAGGATACGTGAGTGGCGTAGGGTTTATGAGGGCGTTGTTAAGGGTATTGACTATCAATTCGGTAAACACCCATATAACCCATATGTTCAGGTACCCAGGAGTGCAACCATAACCCTCGCCACGAAGGATGAGGAGAAGAGATTGAAAGTACCTGCCGAGATTGCTGAGCAACTCATTGAGTTAGGCGTTGAGGAGGGCGATGTTATTTGGATCGATGAGGAAACCGGGAGGGTCTTTATCCAGGGTAAGGGTGAGGGTGGTGAGACATACGACATATACGTTAAGAGGAAGACTGAGGTACCCAAGGGACCTGTCTATAAGGAGAAGGAGATAACCAGGTTCTTCACGCTAAATGATTTAGATATTTACCAGGCTAGGCAACAGGGTCTGTTGAGCGCCATGATATTCGGCTTTGCCACTGAGGAGAGGGAGATACCAAATGAGGTTAGGAGGGCCGTTGATGAGTTCGTGATGAAGGTCATAAATGATGGTAAGGGCGAGTTGGCGCCTGGTGTCTTATTCATCGATGATGTTCACATGCTCGATATCGAGACCTGGGCCTACCTAAGCAGGGCTATGGAGAGCGAGTTAAGCCCGATCATCATACTAGCCACCAATAGGGGTATAACGAAGATTAGGGGTACAGATGTTGAGTCGCCTCACGGTGTCCCACTCGACATGCTAGATAGGTTGATTATAATTAGGACTAAGCCATACACAGCGGATGAGGTTAGGGAGATAATAAAGATAAGGGCTAGGGAGGAGAAGGTATCACTGTCTAATGATGCACTCGAGGAATTAACAAAGATCGGTACCGAGGAAAGCCTTAGGTACGCAATACAGCTCCTAACCCCTGCGCAACTTAGGGCGCAGGAAGTTGGGCATAAGGAGGTTATGAAGGATGATGTTGAGTACGTTAAAAGGCTATTCCTCAGCGTTAAGGAGAGTGTTCAATACGTTAAGGAGTATGAGAACTACTTCCTGCGTTAAAATGAAATTCTGCGGTTGAGGAAGAGTTAAGATTAAAAGGAGAGGAAACCCTGCTGATTGGTGATATATCATGCTTAGCATGAATGATGTCGTCCAGGCGATATACACGGTCACTAGGTTGGTAACAGTCCCAATAAACATCCACGCCATAGTTTACCTGGCAGGTAGGGATTGGTCAATGCTTGAGAGGGATGGGGCACACGTTGTCTATCGCACCACCGATACCCAGGGAAATCCCGTAACCGTGAGATTAAGGGTCAGGGAGGCTGAGGCTGGCGGTTCTCGGTATTATGAAGTTTACGGTATGGAAATGCAGTTCAAGTACATGGGTAAGGATTACCTTGCCGTATACCCAATCGATAACGCAGGAATCATAAAAACTAAGGTTAATGATAAGGACCTACTCGACATAGGTACTAAGGTTGGCGGTGGCGAGCCTTGCATTGCAACATTGAGGATAGGTAGTGTACCATCCGTGTGTAAGCAAATTGGTAAATTCTACATGGTCATTGCAAAACTATAACCCCCGCATTACAATAATTGCAATCTATTAATTTTAAATTTTGGCGATTCAGCTAAACTTAAAATCGTGCACCATCTTTTAACTACTAAGACGCGATGATGAACCACCTACCTCAAAAGAGGTTGGTTTCTTGATTTAAATGCATGCTGCAGCCGGCCTCCTCCTCTTTAATCAGTAGCGGCGATCCTCCATCACCGATCCGTTGGGTTCCTTCTCATCACATCTTGATCCCATTTAAGGAATTGGTTTTTATACCAATTTTTAGTTATATTTAAGCTCAAATGTCTAGAATAATAAGGGATTTTTGGGGCAAGATATTGTCGCCACTGTACGTTGGAGAGAGGGAGTTCCTGGATAAGTTAGTTACACATCTAAGACTTAGCCAAAGGGCTCTTGACATACTTGAGAGCATGGTTTTGAGCGCGGTGGAGAACAATAACATAAGTAAGACCAAGGTTTCTGAGGGCATGAGGGAGATAGCTGCCCTTGAGCGCGAGGGTGACGAGATAGTTAGGCAGGTAAACGATGAGATACTCAAGGGTGCAGTTCCAATAACGACTGCATCCATAATGGATACCATTTTAAATAAATCCGATGATGTCCTCGACGGTATTCACGTATTATCCAGGGAACTCAGGCGAACATACTTCCTATGCAACACGGACCCTGTCAGGAAATTCCTTGGTGAGGAGTTTCTCGAAATGTTGAGGATAGGTAAGGAGGCGCTGAAAAACCTCATTGAAGTAATCAATGACTTAAACACAAAGAGCTTTAGCGACATTAGGGTAATGGTCATGGGTATACAGAAGCTTGAGGAGGAGGTCGACGACATAAAGGATTCAGCGCTGGATAAACTTTATTCAAATGCCAAGGAATTAACTTACCTGGAATTCATGAGTAACACAAGCTTAATATTTGGTATAGATGATGTGCTCGACTCAATAAAGGACATAGCCTACATGCTACTAACCCTAATCAGCACCTACGGTACGTAACACAAAAATAATAACTTAACATAAATCTTCGGTGAACATAAAGGCCGTATTCTTTGACTATGACGACACACTCATCGATGCAAATAATGCCAGGAATCATGCGCGCCGTACTGTCGCTACTAGAGTAGCGCAAAACCACGGCTTAAATGAGGCATTGGTGCTTGAGGCAATCAAGAATGTGGAGACTAGGATGGAGGCTAATGGTGTATTTGATAGGAGGATTTGGTTCAGGGAAATGGCCAATTCATTAGGCATTGTGTTAAACCCTGGTGAAATTAATGAGTTGGTGAGGATTTATTGGAATTCTTGGTCCTCAGAAAGTAGGGTATTTTCTGACGTGATACCAACACTGAAGGCATTAAAGAGGTGTGGGTATGTGGTGGGTTTGATAACGAATACGGATGGCGAACCTGGATTAAAAAGAGGCAGGATTAATCGAGATGGGATCCTAAATCTATTTGATGTAGTAATAATTGCAGGGGACGATACAGAGCAGGTAAAGCCATCTCCTCAACCCTTCCTTGAAGCCCTCAAGATTATTAACATCAAAGGCAATGAGGCAATTTATGTTGGTGATAAGCCAGGCAGTGATATTCCTGGGGCTAAGGCTGTGGGTATGTGTACAGTAATAATTGATAGGTATGGCACACTGAAACCCAATTTGATGAATCCAAGACCTGACTATGTTATTAAATCATTATTTGAGCTGTTGCGGTTGCTTGCGTGCCATTATGGTTAGGTAATGCATATTAATAGTTATTAATATTCTCATTCTTAATGGAGAATGAGAATAGGAATATTAACTATGATAACAAACGGCAAACCTCGCCCTTTAGGGCGGGGAGGAGGTCAGAATCAAACGAAATACGAAGATGAAGACGACTCAAAAAGATGCCACGCAGTGGAAGCCCCTAGCCCGAGCGGCCCCACAAACCCACACCCACGGGGAACAAAGCACAAACACATGAAAGAAAGACATAAAAACAGTAGAGACAACATTGTGGTTGGTGTTTCTGTTTGTGCCCATGTTCGTAGTGCCTTATAAGCCTAGTTGTTAAAGTGATTGTTGGTGTGGGTTTGGGTGTCTATGTAATGGCTTGGCTGTTGGCTTACGGAGGTGTTGATTGCGGGTTATGGAGCCATGCCCATCGGGTGCGTATGGTATCAGAACTGTGTGGCGGTAAAGCAATGGGGGTGAGGAAATGCCTAGGTGATGGGCATGCCACCACAAACCACAACCAATGAAACAAGGAAACCACTACGTAGGGCTGTGGCTGTCGAGTTGGAAGTCACTAGGGAGCTCAATAGGTTGCTCTACTCCGTTGAGTCTGTGTACCTAGGCATTGTTCGTGAGGTTGTTGAATACGCCGTTGAGAACAATGTCACGAGTACAGTGAAACTCCATAGGCTGTTTTATCGCAAGTATAGGCTGGAGCATCAAGGCTTGAACTCACAATTAGTCCTCCAGGCGATTAGGCAGGCGTCTGAGATCGCGAAATCATTCGTTGAGAGGAAAAAGAGGGGCTTGGCGTATAAGCCCTATCCGGAGGTTAAAAACGTATCTATTAGGTTTGTCGTAACGACTTGGAGTTATGAGGAGTTCGTTAAATCAATAGCCCCAGTTAGGCTTGAGCTATCCTTACCCGGTGGGAGGAAGGAGGTTTGGATTAGACCTCACAAGCGCTTCTGGCAATACTGGTGGAGGGTTTTGAGAGGAGAGGCGGAATTAGCGTCAACGTTGATTGTTAAGAGAAGGGCAAACAAGTGGTATGCCATATTCATCTTCGAGATAAAGCCTAGGGAGGAGGAGCCAAAATCAATCATCGCCTTCGACATCAACGAGAACACGGTAGCAGTGGGCAGGATTGACATCGAAACCACTGTGGACAAAGTAGCGAAATGGAACAAGCAATACTTAACGCCACAGCTCTACATGATAAGGACTGACTTCGGTAGGTTGGCTAGGAGGTATGAGAAGGTTAGGAATGCGATTATTGAGAGGCTCAAGCCTAGATTCGCATTACCGAGCGGTAATTACGTGAATGTGACAAGCACTAGGGAGTTTAGG
>NZ_LCWN02000029.1:0-22673 GCF_002078205.2 Vulcanisaeta sp. EB80 | reverse complement strand
ATGAGACCGTTGTTTGAGGAGGGTCGTGGACCCTTCAGGTGGACATCTTTGGTTGGGGATCCCAATGATATTTATAAGCTCGATGATGTATTATTGACCCTATTCGAGAGGAATGCGAGGTTGGTTAGGTGGATTAAGAATGCTCACCAATACGTCAAGTTCCAGGGATTACCCGCTAGGGTCGTTTACCTGGGCTATGGGGAGAGGGCGTTGTTTGGTAAGGTCGTTAGTGAGATGGTTAGGAAGGGCGAGTTAAGTGGGCCAATATGGTTCGGTAGGGATCACCTGGACAGCGGTTCGGTGGCCTCGCCCTTCAGGGAGACCGAAGGTATGCTAGATGGTTCAGATGCAATTGGTGACTGGGCAGTACTTAACTATGCGTTGAATACGGCAGCTGGAGCGACATGGACATGCTTCCACCACGGTGGTGGGGTTGGCATTGGGTATGCCATACACGCTGGGTTTGGCATGGTTGTTGATGGCACGGAATTGGCTGAGGAGAAGGCGCTCAAGGTCTTCACCGTGGACCCAGGCAGTGGTGTTGTTAGACACGCACACGCTGGCTATCCCAAGTCCCTAATGGTTGCTAGGGAGAAGGGCATTAGGATACCAATCATTGATAAGCTTGAGAATAAGAGCGCCAGGGTTATCGAGGAGGCATACAGGGAGGGTAGGATCAGTAAGTTCACGTACGACAGGGTTAAGAAGGACCTGCAGGAGTATGAGGAGAGGAAGAAGAACTATAGGACGCCATTCAACACATAATGAGCGATTCTGTTTTCAATTATTAATCATGCCATGTAATAACAAGCAAGATGACCTTATTAATTGGTCTTCAAATCCGCAATAGTTATCTTGGGCTTCTGAAAGCCGTGGGTTATGAAACCTCGGCAACAAGTGTGGAACCATCAAGTGAAGAGATCTAGGGCGGCTGTTGAGAAGTAAACGGTAATTGAATCGCCATTTGCAGAGAGCGGTTAAGGTAAGAATTGGTTTATAAAAGGTAAATATAATCATATTCTTGAGTAGTAATGGGTAAAGAAAAGGAGTTACCAAAACTTGAGATTAGGGGATTCGTAGGGTACATAAGGTATATAGCATACCTAGGAACTTATGAGGAGTACGTGAGACAAATAAGGAGGGGTTCGCAAAATGACGGTTTGGTTAAAGATAAAGATAAGGAGCGAAAGCAGTGAAGTGGTTACCTGCGCAATGGCGAACACGGGCTTTGAGGGACTTGGTGCGGATATAATGCTACCCATGGACCTAGCTAAACGCCTTGGATTATGGCCACCTGAAAATGCTGACATATACGCTGTGAGGACGGCATCTGGCGTGGCACCAATATATAGGTTGAGGAATTATGTCGAAGTGGAGATCATGGTTAATGATAGAAGTGTAGCGCCCGTGAAGTTAACACCCATAATATCTGATGCAATGGAGTATGTATTACTTAGCGATAAGGCGTTAACTGCATTGGGCATTATAATAATAAGTGCCGGGGAGGGACTTTGGTGCCTAAGGGATGAGTTAGGCAGTGCAATTAGGGTCTCTTGCCAGCCACCTTGATAATCACGTTATTGCGATATGAAGTACATCATGCGCTATCGTGCCTATCGCGTACGTAGCAGCCGCAGCACCTAGGGATAGGGCTATGTTCATGGCAATGGTTCTCGTAATTTTACCACTACCTGATATTGCGGTTAATAATCCACTAATGGCTTGGGCAATGGCTACCAATACTATTGATATGTAGAGTGAGCCGACATTACCAATGATATGACCAAGTAGTGGGAATGGGGCTATAACAAGTAAGGCGCCAATTAGGTAAAATAACCCCGTGTATAACGCTGACCGACCTGGGCTCTCAAGTGCTTCCTTTGAAAAACCGACTTCGCCGACCTCGACAACCTTCTTGCTAACGTCTACACTATCTGATAAACTCAATGCCGCAATACTTGCCCTATCTTCATCAACACCAAACTTCGTCAACGTCTCCTTAACCCTCTTGACTCTATCCTCCACATTAAGGTTCTCAAGTTCCATATCTATCTTTGATAACTTCGTTTCCCTAATATCCCTCTGGGCCTTTGTCGACATATAAGCTCCGACGGCCATGGATAACGTGCCTGCTGTACCGACTATCAAACCTGCGAGTGTTATTAGTATTGGGTTAATGACAACTGGGGCGAGACCCGCGACGGCGGCTAACACTTCCACGAGTCCGTCGCTCATTCCGTACATGGCGTCTCTAATGTTGTCAATAAATGCCTCAAACCTGGACGCCTCGTCTCTGAACACTTCCTCGTGAGCCACCTCATCAAGCAGTATCTCCCTGAGCTTATCCGTGTAAGGTCCAAGGGCTCTTTTCCTAACTAGGTTTCCATACCTCCTTATAGCCTCAATCTCCGCACTTTCCCTGAGCTTTACGAGGAAGCCAAGACCAAATAATCTCCTAACTAATATTGAGAATAAGACTGAGGTTCTTGACGGTTTAACACTGCCTACGTCAATACCAACCTCCTCAGCAATTGATTTCCAGAACTTGGCGTGCTCAACCTCATACTGCGATAGTTTAAGCAGTTCATTCCTTAATTTCTCGTTTCTTTCAACTCCTGCTAAAGCCGCGTATATCTCCGCATCTGTTAACTCATCCCTATAATTATCAATAATCTCATCCCTACCAACACTAATGCTCATCAGAACCCCAATACCACAAGTAATATTAAAACTATATTCAGAGACAACTTATAAGATTATGCGTTATAGATGCAATATATGGTATTCCCACTAGACAGTCTACAGGACTATCAATTAATCTTCAAGCCAGAACACGAGATGCTCAGGAAAAGCATTAGGGAGTTCCTCGAGAGAGAGATTGCACCACATGCTCTTGAGTTTGACGATAAGGATGAAGTGCCTAGGGAGATACTTAGGAAGCTCGGCGAGCAAGGACTATGGGGTGTGGGAATTCCTGAGGAATACTCAGGGCAGGGGGGTGACACGATATCGGCAGTAATACTCATGGAGGAACTCAGTAGGGTAGCCCCACCGCTCGCCGTGATCAGGGGCACAAACGATCTCTTCTCAATACCACTGATGCTGTATGGCACTGAGGAACAGAAAAGGAAGTATTTACCACCAATAGCAAGGGGCGAAGCCTTTGGTGCCCACGCAATGACGGAGCCATGCTGCGGCTCTGACGTTGCTGGTATACAAACGAGGGCTATCAAGAAGGACGATGGATGGGTGATTAACGGTAGGAAGATTTTCATAAGCAACGCCGATATTGCGGATTACATAATGGTTTTTGCAAGGACTACAGAGCCGCCGGCGAATAGGCGTTGGTATGGGATAACAGCATTCATACTTGAGAAGGAAACCCCAGGGCTTAAGATCGGTGCCAAACTCGAGAAGAGGGGGCTTAGGGGTAGCCACGCTGTGGAGGTTCTATTGGATGACGTGGAGGTTCCTGATGAGAATAGGGTTGGTGAGTTGAACATGGGTTTCATAGTAGCCATGGAGACCTACGATAGGACCAGGGTGGGTGTTGCAGCCCAGGCCCTCGGTATGGCCCAGGCGGCATTCGAGAAGGCATTTCAATACTCACTCCAGAGGATGGCGTTTGGACAGTACCTTGCTGGTTTCGAGACTATTCAGTTCACGCTCGTTGAGATGATGGCTGAGTTGATGACCGCCAGATACCTAACGTACCTAGCTGCGTACCTGACCGATCAGGGTAGGGAGGAGTTCAAGTACGTGGCCAGCCTGGCCAAGTTCTACGCTACGGAAGCTGCGGAGAAGATCGTGTCCAAGGCCATAGATGTGCACGGTGGCGTTGGTGTGATTCATGAAACCGGCATTGAGAGGTTCCTCAGAGATGTTAAGATAACGGAGATATACGAGGGCGCAAACAACATACAAAGGGTTGTGGCGTTTAGGCAATTATTGAGGACGCTATCTAGGAAGGGGTTGATAAGCCCTGAGGTGGTTAGGGCCATCACCTAGATTTCGCCACAACAACCTTAACGCTCCTGATGCTACCGCTCATTAAATCATCTAGGTAACCCCTCCTAGTCCTCGCATAATCAATTTCATAGTGATCCAGGGTCACGTTAAATAAACCCTCAACGCCAAGGTTTACCGTGAGTACGTAATCACCGTTTGGTGATGCCACAAAACTGCCGCCCAGAACCTCACGCCCATCTGGGTACTTATACCCCGTACCCATGGATGCCACGAAGTACGCGGAATTCTCAAAGGCCCTAACTAGTCCAAGGCTTCTCCATAACGATACCCTATCCGCACTTATACTGCTTGGGTTTGCAATAATATCGACATTATTGACCGCTAAGGTCCTTGTGATTTCTGGGTACATGGCGTCGACACACACCACACACCCAATCCTCCAGCCCTCAAAATCGACAACCCCAAGCCTCTCACCACCACTCACGCTATTCCTCTCGCCGGTAGCCCTGGAAGGCCTAATCTTCTCTGAATAATTAATCAATCCCTCACCACTAACGATAGGGCAAACACTAACGACCCTACCATCAAGATTCACGTACGCACTACCACCAATTATTAAGGCACCCAACTCACCAGCCAGATCCCTGAGCAAACCAACATACTCCTCAAACTCACCACGACTCAGTACCCTAACACCAACCCAATTCTCAGGGAGAACCATCAAGTCCATCAATAAACCCTTAGTACTCCTCCTCAACCAATCAATACCATCAAAATAATCGCTAAACCTCCTAACCTGGGCAACACTAACCCTAAACACCCCATTCACACTAAGCCAATCCCATACCTCCTTAAAAGTAATCAGTACGATCTAAAGACGTGAAGAGTGTGCTAAGGGTTTATCCTGGATCGTTTCATGGCAAAATTTTGCCATGAAACGAAAAACAAAATAATATTCTAGTATATGCCATACTCAATTAGTAAATCTTCCAACCTCCTAGCCTCCCTCCTCAACTGCCTAATCCAGGTCGTTGGCGGCTCATTCCACTCCCTCTCTGTATATATAAAGAACTCGAAACCCGGCTCCAGAAGATCGATCAGCAGTTCCCTCCTCCTTAGCTGGTTTAACCGTCTCTCCGGAGGCGGCGGTTTGTGTTCATTCACCTTTGGTGGTTTCGCATCCCGCCGTCTCCTTCTCGACGGCTTTTCCATGAGCCACCCCCAGCTGCGGGAGTGGGTCCCCGCCTGTCGCCAGGGGTTCACGCCCGCTCCCCTCACCGAAGGCGGCTCCTCCAAGGTCACCCTCGCCAAGCTCATCGGGATCATCCCTTCTAAGAAAGTCGAGGATGGGCTTTAAAACCCATCGTCTCATCACCAACGATAATAAACACCACAAATAATCATGAAAACAGAAACTGCTCCATCACCCCTCAACATCATTACTTATGATTACGAGGTCTATGTCGCTGTCATCCCTGTAATCGCCTCTAGCCCTTGAGCCGACGACGTAGACCTCAAGAACCCTAATTCTGCCTCTAACCCTATTCATGAATTCTAGGGCTCTCTTCAGCATTTTCAACTGGCTTTCTATCGCAGATTTTGCCTTACTCATTCGATCACCCTGCCAGCCCTCTCGATGGTATTCTTGGCATCTGCCCTGGTGTAGATTTCGAATGGTGTGGCATTGGCGATGTCGGGGTATTTACTCGTTACGTAATGCATAGTTAATGCCCTTAGGTCATCATAATATGTCCGGCCAAGTTCATCCCTAATTAAGTAACCCAGCTCCACTAGGTCGTGGCCTCTGTAGGGCTTGCCTCGATACAGTAACAAAGCCTTCAATGCCTTCTCAGCTGCCTGTTGTGCCCAGAACGCGCTTGCGTAATAATCGCCTGATTGATACGAATTTCTCGCGGTCTCTAAATCCCTAATTGCTTGCATGAGCCATTTCTCATGCTCTGCCATCCTTAATCAAACTTTACCTCTGAACTTAAAATACTCACCTACAACATTGCACCCATGTGATGAGTTCTCAATTCGTTACCAGGTAATCGACTGCGGCGTTTTGCTCACTCTCCATGTTCATGCCTGTGTCGTCCAGTATTGATTTTCTCAGGTCCTTGAACATGTAGAAGCTACCTGGGTACTTCCTATAACCAAGCCTTCTATAGTACTCCCTAACCCCAACCCCCGATATTACAAACATCCTGTGGGCATCGAATTCCTCAAGGGCTATGTGCTCAGCCTCAGCCATCAACGCCCGCCCAATACCCCTATGCTGCCACCAGAATGGGTCGCTGGTCTTACTGCCTATCGGTAGTTCGGGTCCGTAGACGTGCAACTCCCTGATTAGCGCGGCCCTACCAAGCCTGATCTCGGGCCTATGGGCGTTACTGCTTGGTATCCTCAACCTCAGTATTCCATAGAGCGTGTCCTCCTCATCTATAACCTCCAGGAAAACCTCATGACCGCCAGACGCCTTGTAATCAATCCTATTTATCATCAAGCGCCTGGGCGTTGGTATTAACCCCCTCTTTACGTACTTATGCCCAACCTCACGGCACCTAATCTCAACGCACTCCAAACCTGCCTTACCCATTTCATTCAGTACAACCTCCCTCATATTCCCCATCTTCGGTCCATCAACAACCCAATGTAGCGGTATGTCTCTACCGAACCTCATAACCCTAACCCACCTGGGTACCGAAGCCATGATCCTAGCCAGTAACCAACGCCACGTCTCCTCATCATAACTCCTATATAGACCCCTCAACCACTCCTCATATAACTCGGTACCCCTAACCACAAACGTTGGGTATACCTTGACACAATCCGGCATGAAGCCTGGGTCATTAAATATGGTCTTGACCATCTCCAAATCCCGATCTGGGTCAGAACCAGGTAGTCCGGGCATTATGTGGTAACAAACCTTGTAGGCCGCATCCTTTAGGTACTGCGTGGCCTCTATCACCTCTTTAACTCCATGGCCCCTCCTAACCCTCCTCAACACATCATCATATATTGATTGAACACCAACCTCAACCCTCGTGAAGCCAAGCCTAAGCATTAGGTCTATGTGCCTTGGTCTCGCGAAATCCGGCCTAGTCTCTAGTTCGAGCGCAACAACCCTAATCTTAGCCCTCTCATTGCGTCTATGCTCAATCTCGATGTCGACATTGTCCGAAGATCCCTGCCCAGTGAATGGGTAATCATTGAGGGCCTTGAACGCATTGCCAATGAACCACTCGAGGTAATCCTCGGGTAGTGACGTCACGGTGCCGCCCATCACTATCAGCTCAACCTTAGATACTGGGTGGTGGAGTGCTTCGTACTGCCTAACCCTAGCGATTACCTGTCTATATGGGTCATAATTTAGTGGGGCTGCCCTAAGGACCACGGGTGAGTCGGGTAGGTACGATTTTGGGGTTCCCATGCTCTTATCTCCTGGGCAGTATGTGCAGTTGAATGGGCAAGCCACTGGAGCAACCATGATGGCGATGGGGACGACGCCGGATATGGTCCTCGTAGGCTTTAACCTGCCTAGTCCAATATTCGTAACACTCATTACCTTATTCACATCGCATCATGAGTTTATAAACGCTTTACTACAATTATAGGTGAAGCCCATGGAATTAATAAGCCATGAAGTCAATTCGGAGATTGTGAAGAACCGCTTTTTAAATTAGGGCGTTACTATTACCTTGGCATTTAATGTCTGGTGTCGCATCGCTATTACGGAAGTACTTCCCCTATGAGGAATATAGGAAACACCAGTTGGAGATTGCTGAGGCTATATATGATGCTTTATTTAGCAATAGAATAGCCCTGATTGAGGCCCCCACAGGTGTTGGCAAGACCTCTAGCGCCCTGGCTGCCTCACTCGCGTATTCTGAGGAGAGTGGTTATAAGGTTCTATTCCTAATTAGAACAAGGAATGAAGCTCAAGCCCCAATTAGGGAGTTGCGTAGGTTGAGGGATAGGGGTGTTGATGTTGATTATGTAATCATAAGGAATAGACCAGACATGTGCTGCATGGTGAGCACGCGTAAATTACCGTATGAGGAATTCCTCGAGGAATGCAGGTTTCTCAGGTCAAGTGGTGAATGCCCCTACTATATAAACACGAAGAAGGTGGACATCAGCAATATAATGCTTAATGTGTTAGAAGACGCTGGTAATGTCAATGAGTACGTACAATCACTCTGCTCACTTAATGTTTGCCCATACGAGATTTCTAAGGACTACCTGGCGAGGGCTAGGGTTGGTATAATGACCTACTACTACATATTTAGTATTAATAAGCCTGAAACGTTGAACGTCAATATCGAGGATAGCATCTTAATAATTGATGAGGCCCATAACCTGCCGGATGCCATTAGCAGTATAAACACTGTTAATTTACCTCTCACGTCGATTATGGCATCTATTGCCGAGGTTAGGAGGCTTGTTGATGATGAGGAATTGAAGAATAGAGCATTGAGAATATTGAAGAACTTGCATGCGTACATGGTTAAGTTGGGTAAGGTGCTTGAGGAGGAGACCATGGCATCTCTCGAGCTTGGTGACGTGCTTCAATTCTTCGAGGACTTCCAAGCAATTGTTGACTCCTACTATGAAATACTTAGAAAGAAAAGAGGCGCGGGCGTTCCAATACCTTATACCCCATTATCTAAGGTCATTGAGTTCCATAAGGCAATACTAAGTAAGGTGAGTGGTTTCGGGATGTTCCTGGTTAGGGATGAGCAGGGGGTTTCATTATCTTATAGGTGTGTTGATCCGTCAGTAATCAGTGCACCAATATTAAATGGAGCTGGTGGTGTCGTGTTAATGAGTGGCACGTTGCCGCCTAAGGACTACATGGTAAGCATGCTCGGCATCAATAAAGGCGTGAGTGAGTATAGGATTAGGTTTAGGGACTATATTAAGCCTGAGAATTACGAGGTTTTCGTCTATGACGGCGTCACGACTAGGTATGTGGAGAGGGATGAGGAGGAGTACGCCAAGATAGCCAGTGTGTTAAGTAAGATATACCAGGCTTACCAAGTTGATAAGGCCATTCTCTCCATATTCCCATCATACTCCGTACTCAAGGCCGTTAGGAAGTACCTAGACCCAGGTGTTAAGTACATAATGGAGTTGGGAAGTACATCAATTGATGATTTAATCAGGGATTTGCGTAGGGATCGTAAGAGGTTGATAATGGCTGTGGCTGGTGGTAAGCTTGTTGAGGGTGTTGAGTATAGGCTTGGTACGGAAAACCTACTGGGCCTTGTTGTAATCGTTGGTGTTCCATACCCCGAACCAAATGATTACCTTGAGGATGTAATGGAGATACTAACAGCCAGATTGGGTGATAGGGGATTGGCTTGGGAGTTGACGTATCAATGGCCAGCCATAGTTAGGGTTAAGCAGGCTGTGGGTAGGGCGTTTAGGTCTGAGAGTGATAGGGCTGTGATAGTGCTTATGGATCGCAGATTCCGTGAGGACAGGCTCTCCAGGGTTTTCAGGGATTACTTCGGTAAGTACGTAATTGTTGATGAAGGAAGGCTAATTAGTGAATTAACAAATACTACTCCTCGCTAATCCCCTCCTCCTCGCCTCCCTGCTGCTCCGTGGTTTCCGCCTCACCAACAACCTGAGGTTGTTGTGACGGTTGTTGCGGTTTTACCTGTGCCTGCCTTGGTGGCGGCGCCAGTATTCTCTCCTGTGTTGGTTGTTGATATTGAGGTACATATTGAGGCGGTGGAACTGCTGGTTGTTGTATCGTTGTTTGCGCCGTGGTTGTCTGCTGCCTTAATGACCTAATTATATACTCGAACCTCTTATCAAGCCCCATGGCTATTTGATACATGGCTATAAAGCTCACTATTAGTGATGCGGCTATGGCTATCAGTGATGCCATGAAGGCTATCGATGAGTACGGTACATAGACATCGTTTGTTGTTGGGAATAGTACTATGACTGTTATTATGAAGACAATAGCTATTAGGGCCAGGGGTATTCCGAGATAAAGCACGATCTTACTAACACTGGGTGTCAGCTCCTCAAATCTTGGTTGCTGAACCGTCCTACTTGGCGGTGTTACCTGCCTTGGTGGAGGTGGTTGGTAAACCTGTGGGTATTGCTGTGGTGGTGGGGGTGGTCTGTACTGTGGTGGCGGCGGTGGCGGTGGAGGTGGATATGCAGGGTATGGTTGCGGGTAAGGCGCCCTCCTAATCTGTTTTTCTTCCGGCTTTTTCTCGCCCATTCACAACACCATCTAATTGCTAGTTTCATTACCTATTAAGTTAATAAATGTTTCGAAAGAGTTAGTGTTAGGGCTTAGTGGTGATTGACGCATTGGTTGTTGCCGAGAAGGATTCTGTGGCTCGGGCGATCGCTAAGTACCTAGCCCAGGGTAGTGTTAGCACTAGGAAGGTTTATGGCATTAATGCGTACTGGTTCACGAAGGATGGGAAACAATGGGTTAGTATTGGGCTTAGAGGGCATATCATGAATATAGACTTCCCAATGGAGTTGAACAGGTGGCACGCCATAGAACCATCCAGGTTATTTGATGTGGAGCCAATCCTTGTAATTAGGGATGAGAACATAAACTACGTAAGAGCCCTCTCCCACCTGGGTTCAAGCGCGAGAATGGTTTACTTAGCCCTTGATGCCGATTCCGAGGGTGAGGCGATAGCCTATGAGGCAATGTTTGTTGTGAGAAATGTGAATCCTAAGGCCGTGTTTAGGAGGGTTTTGTTTTCTGCCGTGACTAGGAGCGACATTATTAATGCATTCAATTCGCCAACAAACCTAAACCCAGGCCTTGCCAAGAGGGTTTTCACGAGGATGATCCTCGATTTAACCCTGGGAGCGGTCTTCACAAGGGCCTTGACGCTTAGTGTTGAGAAGTTTGATAGAAATGCGTTGCCTAGGGGTAGTTTCCTGAGTTATGGGCCGTGCCAAACGCCAGTACTCAACCTCGTGGTTCAGAGGGCTATTGAGAGGGAGAATTTCAAGCCTGAGAAGTACTACGTGATTTACATAACGGTTAATGCGGCAGGTAGGGAATTAACCCTAAGCCACGACGGTGTATTTAAGGATAGGAGGGAGGCTGAGGGTGTGTTGAATCTCGTAAAGGGTGCAGGTAAGGTTAGGGTGATTACCGCAAATTATAAGGAGGAGTTCCTGAACCCGCCGATGCCACTGGATACGATAGAACTCGAGAGGAGGGCTAGTAGGTTCCTCAACATTAGGCCTAAGGCTGCCCTGGACATTGCTGAGGAGCTATACAGACATGGCTATATTTCGTACCCGAGGACCGAGACCACGATATACCCACCAACCCTAAACCTCAAGCAAGTACTTCTTGGTCTTACGCACGGTGAACATGGTGATTACGCTAAGGCGTTACTGGGTACCCCAATAAAGCCGACACGTGGTGATAGTGATGATGGTGCTCACCCACCAATATACCCAACGAAGGGCGCGAAGAGTGGTGAGTTATTAAGGTACTTTAAGAACGAGAAGTACTGGAAGATCTACGACCTCGTCGTAAGGCACTTCCTAGCAACACTAAGCCCGCCAGCTCGTGTTGAGAGGCAAAGAATCATCGTTGAAACCGCCGGGCATAAATTTGAGGCGAGTGGGCTGAAGATTATCGAGAGGGGTTTCTTAGTGATTTACCCATACGAGGAGCCCAGTGAGAAGGTATTACCCAGGTTAAAGGTTGGGGATGAACTCCGGATAATCAAGGCGTGGATTGAGGAGAGGGAGACCGAACCCCCGCCATACCTCTCTGAGTCGGAGCTCTTGAGGTTAATGAAGAAGTACGGTATTGGCACGGATGCCACAATGCAGGATCACATACATACCAACGTAATCCGCGGCTACTTCAAAATAAGGAATAAGCAATGCATACCGACACCACTTGGTAAAGCCGTGATAAATATACTAAGTAAGACGGGTAATGAACTCATTGACCCATGGTTTAGATCACGAATGGAGAAATCGCTCATGGAAATAACGAGGGGGTCATTAAAACCCGATGATGTGCTATTGACATTCAAGGATGAGGCTAGGAAGATTTACGAGAAGTTTGTCAATAGGCAGGGTGAGGTCGCGAGAGAGCTCGTAAAGGCATTGAGGGAGTCGTTAAGTAGGAGTAAGGGAGGTAATTCATCTAAGGAGGAATAGTTGAGTATATTAACTTCCATAAAGCACGCATTGGTGATGGCGAGCCAGCGTTTTACGGAGCGTCTTAAGGAAGCAGTGAGTGATGTTTGGGACAAGATATTGAATCACCCATTCGTTACCGAGTTATTCGATGGTTCGTTACCCATGGGTAAGTTCAGATTTTACGTAATACAAGACTATAACTACCTAATAACACTGACCAGGTGTCAGGCCATTATCGCGTCGAAGTTCGAAGATCCAGCAATTATGAGGAAGATTCTTGAGTTAGCATTAGCTGATGTGAGTACCGAATTAGAGAACTACAATAAACTACTTGGTGAGCTTGGTCTCAGTCTTAATGATGTGATTAGGGTGAGGCCCAGCCCTACAAATATGGCTTACATGAACTTCCTATTGAGCACGTGCACCATGGGTAGTCCTTACGAGGGTTTAGTGGCTATATTACCGTGCTACTGGACTTACCTAGAAATTGCCAGGTACCATGCCAAGAAACTGGAGGGGAATCCTGTTAGGGTGTATAGGGATTGGGCTCTGGTTTACCTAAGCCCCGAGTATGAGAAGATAGTCGGCGATCTAAGGGCGATAATTGATAATGCAGGTGATTACCTAGCGAGGGATTTCGATAGATTATCGGGAATCTTTAGGCAGGCCAGCGTTTATGAGTACATGTTCTGGGACATGGCATTTAGGCAGGAACAATGGATATTATGAGTTTTAACTACCCCCTGTACTGTAATGTGTTACCTTTAATCTGATGCGCCTGTTGGGTGTCTTATGGCGGGTATTATTGTTGTTCCTGCGTCTATTATGAAGACTTGCCCCGTGATGTTCTTCGCCGAGTCGCTCATTAGGAATGCGACCAGTTCCGCAACCTCCTCAGGCTCTATCAACCTACCCGTTAGTGTTGCTGATCTAACCCAATCCTCCTCCCTAACGTTTAGTACCTGCAATAGGCTCATACCCATCTTAGTCCTAACGAGGCCGGGCGCCACAGCATTGACAGTTATCCCATACTGCGCCAACTCGGCGGCTAACGCCTTCGTGAACCCTATCAATGCAGCCTTAGCCGTTGCGTAGGGCACGTTATACGCAGCCCCTATCAAACCCTCTATTGAGCTCATGTTCACAATCCTACCCCAACGATTCCTAATCATGTGCGGTACAGCAAACCTACTCAGTAGGTACGCGGATTTCAGGTTCGTATTTATTACCTTATCCCACAAACCCTCATCAACATCCACGAACGGCCTCATTATCCCCAGGCCAGCATTATTAACGAGGGCATCCACAGAACCCCACTGCCTAACCGCCTCGTCAATGACTGCCTTGGCACCATCAGCCGTGGCAACATCAGCCTTAACCAAAATAGCCTCACCATTAACAGCCTTAATCAACCTCATGGTCTCCTCACCCTCCTCATCATGCCTCTTATAATTAACAACAACACGATAACCAGCACCGGCCAGCCTAACGGCTATAGCCCTACCAATACCACGACCACTACCAGAAACAACAACAACCCTACCACCAACCATACCCTATGAGGGCTTTGTCTTGGGAGATAAACTTTCCCTTAGTGGTAGATATTTATGTCAATATACTACTAGATAAGCCTACCAATGTATATATTGTCGGAGTTCTCAATAACCCTGACCTTGACCTGATTCCCAATTAATACGTTCTCGAGACGCGGATCCGCAATCACGCTTATTACCCTATCGTGCATTACAGAGCCCTTCAATGGTTGGATGATGCCTAGGAATTCACCCCTAATTAGGCCTCTGCTTATGATCCTCACCTTAACATCCTCGTTTATACCAAATAGTTTGGGTAACTGGGGTGCCCTGTGAATGTTCAATTCTTCATTAGTCATGCTCAACCTAGTCCCAAGCTCCTCTTCTAGATTCTTTATTCTATTCCAAAATTCCTCCCAAGTCATCACCCTAATCCTGACCCTCCTACCTCTCTTATGCGGTATGTACTTCTGAATGAGGACTGGCGGTAGCTCACCCCTACCTAATCCCGTATCCTTAGCCCACTTGATTATTTCGACCATGTCGCTATCATTGATACCTGGTAACCAAACGGGTGATGCTATCACGTTTATCCCAAGCTCAAGGGCCCTAACCACTAATTCCTTAACTCGCTCGATATCGTACCAGGAAGCCCCACTAATCCTCTTAGCCAATTCTGGGTTTAATGAGTCAATGCTCAGGTTTATCCTATCAAGCCCAGCTGATGCCAACTCCTTTAGATCATCCTCACTAAGCATGTAGAGTCTCGTTTGCATGGAGACCTTGGAAACACCACCTATCGACTTAGCTCCACGAACCAGGTTAATAAGATGGGGGTAGACGCCAGGTTCTCCCATGCCGTCGATGTGCACCTCTATATCGTTTATGCCCTTAAACCTCACAACCTCTTCCAGGGCACCCAATAGGGCATTGGGGTCTACCACAAACTCAGCCCATCTATTGGTTGAGTCAGGTCCCGCATTTACTGAGCAGTATATGCAGGACAGTGGACATAGGGTTGTTGGTCTAACCTCAATAACGTTGGTCCCCCTATCAACAATTCCAAATGCGAGCGTACCAACCTGCGGCACATCACCCCCTATCCTAATTACCCTCCTACTCCTCTCTATCTTACCAATACTACTCCTCCACATCTAGACACCATGCCTAAAACCACACCCTCTGCTCTTCCCTATGATCTACCAAAATAGGGTTTTAAATTCAGAGGTTATGTAACTGTGAAGCGTAGATGATAAGGATAAACACCCTCAGCGGTGGGTTGGACCTATTCAGGGTAAACATGAGGTCAGTGGCGATACTACCAATAGAGTCCTTCGATGCATTACTAAGCAGTAACATTAGGTTGGAGATAATGAACATGCTGAGTGGTGGTCCAATGACCGTCACCACGCTTGCGCAGAGGTTAAATATGCTTAAGGGCGTCGTGCATAGGCACGTAAAGATTCTCGAGGACTTCGGTTGGATTAGGCAGTTAAGTGATGAAGAGGCGAGGAGTATGGGGTTGAGCAGGGAAGCCAATAGGATTTATTACATACCCTCAGCCCTCGTTTATTTGGGCTTTAAGATAGACGCCAATGAGCATGGCGTCAAGATAGTCATACCTACGAACTACGGCGCATTCATTGATATGAGAGGCCGCAAATTCATACTACTGGCACCAACCTTTGTATTTCATGATTGCAGGAACACATGCCCAACACATGAGGCATGCCTTGACTGGGTTAAGAGGGTTGGGAAGCAGTACCACGTAAACGTTGATGAGGATGATGCAGCAAGGGCATTAATGCACCTATACATGCAGTTGGTGCTTAAGGAGTTCCGGATGTATGCTGCAAATAACGTGATGACGCTAGATAGTCCACGCCTGAACTCAATAATCATAAAGCAGGCAAACCTAGTCCTTTAGGATCACTAGGTACTTACCTGAACCGCTCACTCTACGTAGTTTATACCAAACACCCAGTGATGAGTAATACCTACTCACTATCATCGTACTCGTACCATGAATTATAAGCAACTTAGTACCGTTAATTGAAATACTCATTACCTGACTACACGTTTCGAATAGCAACCTCCAATCATTGACCGTAACCTCATTAAGGCACTCACCAGAAATGGTGCTTCCAAGACCCCTGGTTACATCGAAGATCTGTATCTCGTGGTTAACGTCGGAGTACAAAAGCCTACCTTCAAGACCCATGATCCTCATTATTCGCAATGCATCATTACTTGGCCTAACCCTGCGCCCGCTAAGCCTCATGAGCCTTACCATGATTAACAGCGCCTCGTTAGCCCTTAAGTCAAAATTCACACCTATTCCTTGCTCCTCCCAATCAACATTGACCCTACACTCCCCATTAGTGATTAATGCGTAGATTCCCAGCAAGTCATTAAGTCTTTGGGTTAGGTATCTACCATAAATTTCGCCATTACAGGGCACGTTAATTATTATCCTCGTGCCATACAACCTAATACTTCCGCCACCAAAGCCCTCGCCCCTAACCATCAACGGCTTTATATCATCCCTAGGCACCACATAAGCTATTAAACCACCCTTTTCATAACCCAACCTATAATTCCTGATTAACTCATCAACATCTACCTCACTAACCATAATTACCCATCCTATTTTCAGTAATTAAGTCAGTTTTCTATATAAATAACTGGATGTTACACGCAAGATTATGTTAATACGGGTGACCTTCCTAGGCACAGGTGCCGGAACGCCTGGAAAGGATAGGTACCTACCTGCAATACTCATTGAGGATGGACAGAGGAGGGTACTGCTGGACTCCGGCGAGGGTGTTCAGTACAGGCTGCTTGAGGTTGGCATTAGCCCGCTGAAAATAACGCATATATTCATAACGCACCTACATGGTGATCACGTGTTTGGGTTGCCAGGTCTATTAGCCACGATGGCAATGCTCGGTAGGAAGGACGACCTCATAATTGCTGGACCGAGGGGTATTACGAATTTTGTGAAGGGTGCCATGGAGGTTGTTGGTGATCCGCCCTTCAACGTGTTAATATACGAGGTTGAGCCTGCGGAGAGTGCGAGGGACGTTGTTAATGAGGAGAACTTCTACGTGCAATGCACCTTGGCTCGGCATACAATAGCTGACTGCGCGTATGCGCTTCATTGGAGAACGTATGTTGGTAAGTTTAACCCAGAGAGGGCTAGGGAGCTTAATGTGCCGGTGACCTACTGGAAGAAGTTACATATGGGTGAAATGGTGGTCCTGGATGATGGCAGGATTGTGAAGCCGGAGGATGTTGTCGACATTTCATCAAGTGGCACTGTCAAGCTGGTTTATACGGGTGACACGGCTCCCACGGACACCGTGGTTAACATCTCAAGGAATGCCCAACTACTCATTCACGAATCAACATTCTCAGCTAGGGAGGATGGGAATCTCGTTTGGAGTCAAGGTCACTCTAGGTCTATTGATGCAGCCTCAATAGCCAAGGAGGCTGGTGTTGAGAGGCTTGTGCTTACGCACATAAGTAATAGGTACTCAGACCCAGAATTACTTGCTTTAGAAGCATCCGAGATCTTCCCGAACGTGTTGGCAGCTAGGGATTTAATGAGTATCGTAATCAATGTTTAACGTCCCTATAACGGTTTTCAACCTACCCATGTATGGTCTCAGTATCTTGGTAATGCTCACAATATCATCAACACCCAATTGCCTCACCCTTAAGCCGACATCAATACCGCCCTTAACGACATCATTCAAGGCCTCAGAGCCTAGGTACTTATTCAACACCCACCTGAGAACCCTATTCCTATGCCTAAAGAGCATGTTCGTGACCAACTCAAGCTCCTCCAGGTTTTGATAGCACGGCTCCCTCCTGACCATCATGACGAGCGATGAGTAAACCTCAGGGCTTGGGTAGAACGCCTCGGGTGTGTACGTGTTGAGTAGGGCGACGTTATAATTGCACCTGGTTATCACCGTGAGTCTTCCGTAATCATCACCACCAGGCTCGCTAACCAACCTATTAGCCACCTCCCTCTGGATCGTAAGTAACACCTTAGGTGCACCCTCTCTAATGATGCGTATTATTAGGGCTGATGTTATTGAGTAAGGCACGTTGGAAACGACAATATCGACCTGGGGCCATGGTAATCTCAAGGCGTCACCCTGTATGATGGACACGTTCCTCAAGTCACCGAGAAGTCTCTCGGCAATCTTCACAAGCCTACCATCAACCTCAATAGTAATTACCTGGGATGCGCGTTTAGCTAAATAATAGGTGAGTGTGCCAATACCTGTACCAATCTCGAGCACCCTTGAACCTGCATCAACGTGATTGACCATGTCCTTAATGACCGTTGGATCAACCACGAAGTGTTGGCTCAACCTCTTACTGGGCTTCAACCTGTACTTACTCATTAAGCTCATTAACTCATCCCTCGTTAACTCATCTAACTCAGGGAGCACTAGGATATCCTCGTGAATTTTGTTAATAAGCTTTTAAATGAGGTTGAACCCATAATCGAGTGGCATCGCAAATCATTAAGGTCTTGAATATTGTGGATTCACTGCTGAACATACCCAGGATTGGGTGGATACAACGTGGGGTGCCTAGAGCCTTGGCTGAGAGCGTTGGGGAACACACGCTTCTCGTGAGCTATATAACCCTTATATTATGCAATGAAATCAGGAGGACTGGTGCAAATGTTGATGCTAGTAAATGCCTATCTATGGCATTATTGCATGACGCCCATGAGGCTTTGATAGGTAATGTTGGTAATAGCGTTAGGTCCATGCTCACTGATTGGAGGGATTTGGAGGTCAGGGTTTTTGAGGATCTTGGCTTTAACGAGGAGTTGAACAACTACTTCAGGGAGTATAGGTATGGGTTGAGTATTGAGGGTAAGCTCGTGAGTATTGCCGATAAGCTCGCAACATACATGAGGGCATGTAAATACGCCATGGCAGGGTATAGTACGGAAGAACTAATTAATAATTACAAGGAATTAGTCACTAGATTAACCGACGACCTACCAAGCGACGTCAGGGAGGTGATTAAGGAGTTAATCGCACCAATAAGTACGTGGTGCGTAAGTAAACAATCCAATAACGATAAGGGATAATTCCTTTACCGCGCCATCCAGGTACGGTGATGTCGGCAATACGCATACGGCGGTAATCAACCGTTAGCACCGGCACTGTTCAATTCTTAGGCGTGACCAATCCCTTACCTAGGTGAAATGAGTATATGTGAACTTCAACATGCAATCCTTTAAATGCTAACCACAGCACCATAATCCAATGACTCATGGCACCCAGAGGGCGCTAGTCCTCCACGGACCCATGGACGCGAGGATAGAGGAGGTAGACATACCAAAACCACCCGAGGGCTGGGTCTTAGTGAAGACCCTGGCTGTCGGGATATGCGGTACGGACAAGGCGTTTTACAGGGGGACATACCCACTATTTAAGAGACCACTAATACCTGGTCATGAGGTCTCTGGGGTTGTTATTGGTGGGGACCTGGATGGCAGGTTTGTGGTTAGCGAGATCAACTTTCCATGCGGAAAATGCCACTTCTGCAGGCAGGGACTTTACACCCACTGCCCCTATAGGAAAACACTGGGTATCGACTTCGATGGAGGCTTCGCCGAGTACTTCATAGCACCAATAACAGCATTACATACGATAGACGGCATAGACCCGGTTGTTGCCACCCAAGTCGAGCCGTTGGCAGCCGTACTAAATGACCTCGAGCAGTACCCAATAACGCCGTCAATGAACGTAGCCATAATAGGCACTGGAAACCTGGCATACCTAACTGCGCAGGTGTTGAGGGCCATGGGCGTTAACTACGTTGTCATAGCTAGACGGGGTAGCGCAAAGGCCAGGTACTTCAGGGCGATTGGTGCGGAGATATTGTTCGAGGATGAAGTTAATGATTACATAGCCAGGAATACACCAGAGGGGCAGGGTTTTGATGCGACCTTCGAGGTAAGTGGTAATGCCGAGGTAATTAATACGGCAATCAACATAACAAGGCCTAGGGGCTTTATTCATCTGAAGTCGACGCCAGGTTCACAATTCAAAGCCGACTTAACAAAGGCTGTAGTTAAGGAGTTGAGGATAGTTGGGTCGCGCTGTGGTACGTTTAGGGAGTTCAAGAGGGCTATTGAGCTCATTAGAAATGGTACCGTAAAGCCGCTTATAACGTCTGTCGTTAATGGGATTGACAACAGCCTACAGGCACTTGAGAGGTCGCTGAAGGGTGATGAGATGAAGGTTGTGGTTAGGATTTGATTATTAGGGCGTTATCACAGTGCCCGCACCAACACCCTTGGTCACCACGTTCTTTAGGGCTTCTGGCTTATTGCAGCTAACCACGTATATTGCTATTTTACCTCTCTGGGCTATACTCAGGGCCCATGGGTCGAGTAGGTCGTAAGTACCTGCCACCGTCCTCGATTTAAGGATCCCCATTAACTCATCAATGCTCACCTTCTCTAGTCTCTTGGCGTTTGGGTCCTTCCTGGGGTCGCTCGTGTATACGGCATCCACATTGGCACAATCAATAAGTTTCCTGACGCCTAATAATTCACTAACGAGCATCGCCACAGTCGCCGTTGACTGGCCTGGTTGAAAGCCTCCAACAATTACGAGCCTACCTGTGGTCCAGGCACTGAATGTCTCATTCAAGTCCTTGGGTATGGGTAGGTAGGCTATGTCACTGAGGGCTGATGCCAATAACTGGGCGTTTAACCTGCTTGCCGATATCCCCAGCATATCTAGTAATGATTCGTTAATACCCAGGTCTCTACCAAGCTCTATGTAACGCCTAGCTAGGGAACCACCGCCTGTAACCACAACCATCCTGTACCCACCAACCCATAGTTCACGGATTAAATCAACGTATGTGGGTAGTAAGTCCCCATTGTCGAATAAATGTCCACTTAGCTTAAGGGTGAAGATCTCCATGAAACCCTCCATCAACTGCTTACGAGTGTTTCTTAAACTTTCCCGACTGTGCCCCTCGCAAAGTCGTTGATGGCGTTGGCAATCCCATTCGCAACATAGGTGGGTAAGCCATTTAGGTTGAGGTTCGGTATTGCATTATCGCAAACCCTCCTTAACTCCTCCAAATTCCTCGTTAGGAACTCCTTGATTGCGTCGTAGTGGTCGGCCCCAATCATCGGTTGCATGAAGGAGTCTATAGAACAATCAGAGTCATACCATTCCTTAAAAAACCTAGCTGTCGATAACAACCTATTAACCTCGTCAATACCCACCTCCCTACCATCAAGTATGACAGTCACTTGATGACCCAGGAACCTCTTAACAACCCTGACCTCTATGAAGCCTAGGTCGCAAGGTCTTCTTTCCTTTACGCACCTCGCAACCTCATCACCAATACCCAACAGCCTCAGTAAATCCTTATTCCTCTCATACTCACGCCTACACATACATACCTGCTGAAGCACCCTAATGAAGCGTGATTCATACTCCTCAGTAAGAGCATCAATTGCATCATGACTAATCATTTTTGAATCAAAAACCTAAGCCAATTTTAAGGATAACTAATCAATGCCTCAATCACTCAGCCTTACCAATGGCCTTCCTAACAACCTTACCACTGGGGCACTTGAAGAGGCCTATTATCACACCGCGTCGACCCTTTGGTGCAAGCATCCATACCTTAACTGGCTTGAGTTTCACTATTTGACCGTCGCATTCAACCTCGTATTCCTTCTCCATGTAACTTGAGAACTCGGACATTGTTACCCCTAATTATTCTATCCTTAATAAACAATCATGAGTATCAATAAGGCGAAAACAATGCATAAAAATGCTCTTTTTACGGGGGTAATTACAGGGAATGAAATGAGCATTATTAATGAAAATTATGGAAATGAACGCTAATTAGCATGGTAATAACACGGTGAATACCATGATATAATGAACGAATTATATGCGCAGAACCATTTGAAAACAGTATGTAAATGAGATATGGATGGTTGAGAAAACACATTTAATGCGCCTAGGTAATACTCATATTGGGTGATGATGGGCCCTAGCATTGATTGATGATGAGGGGTGACGAATGATTCACAAAACTGATTCCACGCTTGGCGGTAATAATTATTAATCACTTGCCCGGTTAAACTGACGTGACCATCAGGGCTGTTGTTTACGGCGTTGGTCCAATAGGGCAGTTAATAGCCAGGGTTGCCCTTGAGAAGGGCTTTGACGTCGTTGGTGCCATAGACATTGATCCACAGAAGGTTGGTAAGGACCTCGGTGAGGTACTCGGACTGGATAAAACCTTGGGTATCAAGGTCGAGAGTGATGCCGATAAGGTCCTCAGAGATTCAAACCCAGACGTAGTCCTGCACTCAACGGGAAGCTTCTTTGACAAGGTCTACCCACAGATAATGAGGGCGGTCAGGATTGGTGCGGATGTAGTCTCGACATGCGAGACCCTGGCATGGCCCTGGTACAGATACCCAGACCTGGCTGAATTGGTCGATAACTACGCCAGGAATTACGGCTCAACAGTGCTAGGTGCAGGTGTCAACCCAGGCTTTGTCTTTGATGTCTTACCCGCGGTCCTATCCACAACCCTAACAAGGCTTGAGAAGATAACCGTCACGAGATCCCTAGATGCATCAAAGAGGAGGTACTCATTCCAGAAGAAGATAGGCCTCGGGATGACACCGACACAGTTCAGGGAGGCCCTTGGTAGGGGTGAGATAACTGCCCACGTGGGTTTCGCGGAGTCGGTACTACTCATGGCGAGCATGATGGGGCTTAGGTTGGATAGGGTTGAGGAGGGGCAGGAGGCCATAATAGCCGATAGGCATTACGAAACCCAATACTTCAGGATTGAGGAGGGCCAGGTCAGGGGCGTTGTCGGTCACGGCAGCGGCTTCATAGGCGATAAGGAGGTCATTAGGGTGGAGTTGAGGGCTTGCGTTGAATGTGAGGATTTTGAGGAGGTTAGGCTAATGGGTGA
>NZ_LCWN02000002.1:0-83783 GCF_002078205.2 Vulcanisaeta sp. EB80 | reverse complement strand
ATTCCATTGGTCTTGTACGGGCTTATTTACGTACAAACTGTCCAATCATACTTAGTGAGCGACTCACCGTTGTTTATCTACGGCTTATTAGCTACCGCACCTGTTATGCTCGTGATCCTACTACTTAGGATCCATGTCTATACCAGTTCTTTGACTAGGGGTCTGGCTTACATTTTCTCCCTGGATGCGCTATCATTTATCATAATACTACTTATGGCCTTTTGGTACATAAAGTTGTACCAACCAGGTCTTTCGGTATTATTATTGCCAATGGAACTTATTGGGTTAGTATTTAGTGTTGCTTGGTTTATGATGCATTTAGGACTTGTTCGAGGTGGTCGTACGTGAGTTATGACGTTGTGGTGATAGGCTCTGGGGTTGTTGGTTTGTTCGTGGCGTATGAGCTGGCTCAGTACGAGGTTAGGGTTTTGGTTATTGATAGAAACCCAGAGCCTGGATTTGGCGTTTCTAAGGGTCACGCGGGTGTTATACATGTTGTTCAACCACCGTTCAACTCACTCAGGAGTAAACTTGCCATTGAGGGTAATAGGTACTATGATGATGTAGCTGGGAGACTCCATGTTAGGCTCCACAGGCTTAGTACACTACTGGTGGCTAAGAATCTAGGCCACCTAATTGCGCTACCCGCCGTATGGTTAGTGCTTAGGTGGGTATACGGCAGGCACGGCTTTAAGGTCGGTATTGTCGGCCCAGGTAGTTTAAGGAGGATTGAGCCCAACGTGAGGGGTCTTGGCGCGGTTCGCGTTGATGGTTATGGCGTTATAAACCCCTTCGAGTTAGTATCACAGCTCTACCACTTCTGTAGGCTTAATGGTGTTGAGTTCCTACTCAATACTGAGGTTAGGGGTGTCGAGGTCTCGGAAGATGAGGTCGTAGTAATAACCGATAAGGGTAGGTATAAAGCACGGTATTTAATCAACGCCGCCGGCCTTTACTCAGCCGATGTCGCGAGGATGATTGGTGATGATTATAGGCTCGAGTTTGGTAAGGGAACAATGCTTGTCTTCTGGGGTGAGCAGACCAGGAATATCGTGGCGCCGCTTCAAATAATTCCCAACCCGAAAACGAAGGGTGGTGCGATAATACCAACGGTTTTTGGAACCACGATATGGGGGCCCACGCTATCAACCAGTGATAGGGAGGATAGGTCCGTGAGCGAGGAGGATGTTCGTGTACTCACAGAGAAGTTCGGCGGCTTATTGAGGGTTAGGGATTATGTACTAATAAAGGCGTATACCGGTGTTAGGCCGATACCTGAGGGTGACGACTTCATAATAACGTACAGCAGGCGGAGTAGGCGCGTAATACACCTAGTCGGTATAGAATCCCCTGGGTTAACCGCCGCGCCGGCGATAGCCAGGAGGGTGGTTTCAATGCTTAGGGATGCTGGGCTTGAATTGAGAGTTAGGGGTGGTGTTAGGGAGGTTGAGCCAATGGTATTAACGAGGGATCGCATTAAGTCTGGTAAGGACGTTAGTGATGGTGAGGTTGTGTGCCCATGCCTTGGGGTTACTAGGGCTGATATTCGCGAGGCGATAAGACGTGGCGCCAGGACGCTGGATGGCGTTATCTTTAGGACGGGGTTGGGCATGGGTATTTGCCAGGGCATGTGTCTGGGGCGGGCAATTAAGGTTATATCCGAGGAATTGGGGATTGTACCGATAGAGTTGAGAAAGTCGGGTGGTGATTCATGGCTAGTTACACGGTGATTGGTGCCGGCATAGCGGGCCTTTCACTAGCCCTGGAACTAACCAGGCTCGGCATTCCCGTTAGGGTAATTGAGTACAGGGATTACGCAGGCGGTGTAAACTCAATATATCCCGATATGGGTAAATTCGTGGAGAACGCCTTAAGGAGTATTGGTGTCGAGTATAACCATACCGCGGTGGTTATTAATGATGAGTATTACGAGGTTTGGAGGGATGGCTATAGAAAACTTGGTGATGACGCTATCGTAGCCACGGGGTTTAGGGTAATGGCACTTCCAGAGCTTGGTATTTACGGGGATAGACCAGCTGGTATATACCCATTCCACGCAGTCCTCGACCTAATCCACTACGGGTTACTCCCTGGCAGAAACATTATGGTTTACGGCGACAACCCATACGCAGCACTCATGAGTAAGGCGCTCCTGGAAAGAAGTTGCTCAGTAACCCTCGTAACACCTGAGGGAGTGGACTTAGGAGGTATAGTTAGGGATATTGAGATTCTACACGGTAGGGTCAGGTACGTGAGGGGTTCAGGTAGGGTTGAGCGTGTATTGATCAACGATACGTGGGTTAAGACGGATACATTGGTCATATCGATATTTAAGCCCTACAATCCATTTTCCCGCTTGAGGGCGGTTGGTCAGGCGGTGATTGAGACGTACGACCCAGGTATTGTGATTGAGAGTGGTAGGATATTGGCTGGGGAGCTCGTGGGTAATGAGCATGTGTTGATTGATAGTGATGTGTC
The DNA here is from genome assembly GCF_002078205.2 of Vulcanisaeta sp. EB80. Classification (NCBI taxonomy): domain Archaea; kingdom Thermoproteati; phylum Thermoproteota; class Thermoprotei; order Thermoproteales; family Thermoproteaceae; genus Vulcanisaeta; species Vulcanisaeta sp. EB80. The sequence continues at coordinate 81,305 of NZ_LCWN02000002.1, read as the reverse complement.
CGTGTTTCCGGGTAATAGGGTTAGTAGGGATTCACGTAGGGTGATAGTAACGTTAAAGGGTGGTGGTAGGGTTCTGATCAATGATAAGGAGTATGTAATAACTGGTGATGCTGAAGTAATTGAGTTACCTGATACAGACAAGGTCGTTATTAGGAGGGTGATGCAATGAGCCTTGGTGTTATTGATGTCGGTACGACCAACGTGAAGTTAATCATCTACTCCAGCGAGTTGGAGCCACAGTATCAGGATGTCATTAATGTACCAACATTGTTCCCAAGGAGTTACTATGTTGAGCAGGACGCAAACACATTGAGGGGTGCGTTTAGGCACTTAATAAACGTGGCTAGGGATAGGGGTGCTAAGTTCCTCGGTATTTCTACGTATAGGGCATCAACCATTGCTTGGGACAGGTCTGGGAATCCACTTACCAACATTGTTACGTGGCTTGATAGGAGGGGGCTTGAAATAATCAATAGGTTCCCATACAACCTACTGAGGAGGTTGCCGTTGATGAGTAGTGTGTTGATACCAACATCACCCGTTGTGCAGATACTGTGGTTGTTGAGGAATAGGCGTGATATCCTTGAGCGTGTGAGTAGGGGTGAGGCTTACATTGGGACGTTAAGTTCCTACCTAGCCTACCTAGTCAGTGGTAAGTACATAAATGACGCCACCAATGAGGCGCTGACAGGGCTTTGGCATCCAGGTAGGTTGGAGAGGATAGGGGTTGTTTATGATGTTTTGAAGATACCCAGGGAGGTGGGTCCTGAGGTTACTGACAATGTTTATGAGTATGGCGAAATAGATGGTGTTAGGGTAGGCGTCTTAATTGCCGATCAACAGGCGGCTATGATAGGTGAGGGTTGCCTAACCTCTGGTTGTGGGAAGGTAACTAATGGAACAGGTTCTTTCGTCGATGTTGCAATTGATAAGTTTAGGCTTGCTGGTGATGGTTTATTACCACTACTCGTGCTCAAGATCGGCAACAGCCTATTCTATGGTGTTGAGGGCTTCTTACCTGCCACCGGCTCCGTCATTGATTGGTTAATAAAGCTGGGTCTTTTAAGCACACCACAGGAGCTGGATAGGTTAATGGGGATTAGAATCGGGGATTTAGTGGTAATTCCGGCATTGGCAGGTGTCAATGTTCCTCAAAGACCCTGCGCTAGGGGCTTCATCGATGGTCTCACCCTGGATACCAATAGGGAGGTTTTTGTGAGGGCTGTGGTTGAGGGTATTGTTCAATTAGTCGCCTTAATATTCGATAAAATAAGGGGCATTGCTAATGTTGGGTTTGTTAGGGTCGATGGCGGGCTCTCTAGGAGCAACCTCTTTCTTAAATTACTCGCCACAGCACTGGGTGTTAGGGTTGAGAGGCAGTTCGATGTTGAAGCTACCGCTAGAGGCGTTGCCGCATTGCTTAAGGTGTTTACTGGCGAGTTAAACCTTAGGGACTTAATTGATGGTGTGCATGTTAAGGTGGAGACTGTGGCTGAACCAAACGAGGAGAAATTGTCATTAAGTAGATCGGTGGTTAGGAGGATTGTTGAGGGGATGAGATGCAGGACATAATCAATAAACTAATCAATGCGCTAGGTCCCAATAAGGTACTCACTGATGATGAGAACTTAAGCAGGTACGCAAGGGATTTTTGGCCGTTGTTGATGATGAGGGAGCAGGTTCTTCATGAGAAAATACCCAAGCCCTTAGCCGTTGTGGTTCCAGGTAGTGTTAACGATATATCATTAACACTAAGGATAATGAATGAGTATGGCGGGGGAATACCGATTGTTGTTTATGGCGGTGGTTCAAGCGTTACTGGAGCCTCGATGGGCAGTGGCTCAATAATAATCGACATTACGCGATTAAATAAGGTACTAAATATTGATACTTATGACTTGACAATAACCGTTGAGGCAGGTGCCAAGTTAAGGGATGTCGAGGCGGAACTCAATAGTATGGGTTTTAGCCTTAGGCATATTCCTCAGTCATTCAATTACGCAACAATAGGCGGATTAATAGCAACAATGAGCTCAGGCCAGTACAGCACGTTATATGGCAATGTTGAGGATGCCATATTAAATCTGGAGGTGGTGCTGCCCACGGGCGAGGTGATTTGGCTTAGGAGAAACGCTGTTCCGCGAGCATCAACAGGGCCATCACTTAAGTACTTATTCGTTGGTTCCGAGGGCATGCTTGGTATTATTACAAAGGCTGTTCTGAGGATTGTTCCATTACCGAAATCCACAAGGTATGGTTCATTCACCTTTAACGCACTCAATGATGGTATTAAGGTGCTTAGGGAATTGATGATTAGGAGATTAGTACCTGCCGTGGCGAGGCTTTATGATGAGTATGAATCAAGCATAAGGTTTGGTATTGCCAAGCCAACATTAATTATTAGTTTTGAGGGCTATTACGACAACATTATTGACGCAATGTGGAATGAGGCTAGGAGAGTTATTGAGGATTATGGTGGTGAATATGCCGGCGAGGATTACTTCGAGAATTGGTTAAGTAGTAGGTTTAATGTTGAGGAGGAAATTGATAGGGTTAAGAAATTGGGGCTTTGGTTCGATACGATAGAGGTTGCAGGCACTTGGTCTAGGCTACCGCAAATATATACTGGGTTTAGGGATGCTTTAATGAGGGTTGAGGGAGTTGTTGCCATTATGGCCCACATATCCCACCTATACCTAAATGGTGCGTGCATATACTTCACAGTATTATTTAAACCAATCATAGAAACGTATTGGAAGCTCTGGGATGCAGCCATGAATGTGGTCCTAGTTAATGGCGGATCGATAAGTCATCACCACGGTATTGGTATGCTAAGATCGAAATGGGTAGGCAAGGAGCTTGGTGATGCCGTGAAGATCGTGAAACTAATAAAGAATGCCCTGGATCCAAAGAGTGTCATGAATACGAAGAGCGGCATGTTCTTTCCCGATAATTTATAATAATAATGGGTATCGCTAATTTGAAATTCATTCGCTTAGCTTAAACATCAACCTCTAGGAAGCCGTCCTGTGTAACCCTAACCTTGTATGTTGGCAATGGAGCCTTAACATCGGCATATTCGCACTTAACCTCAGGCCTTACCTGTGGTTTCTCTATCATCTCGCCTGTCCTTACGTCATACTTAGCACCATGTGCTGGGCAGGTTGCGACGTAACCATTTACGTCCGTGAGTAGGGCACAACCCATGTGTGCGCAGATGGCGAGCATTCCGTAGTACTCATCACTATGCTTGACTATGAGTATTGGTTTGTTGTCGACCCAGGTTATCACGGAGTTCCTCCTTTCAAAGACCTTAACAAGTATGGTTACTTTCTTCCACATACGGCGTTGTCGAATGTAATTTACATATAAGCTTTATTGCATTTATGATAATTCACTGATGGGTCGGTTGGTGTTCATCCTTTCCCGCCCATCCCTCATCATTGCTCAGGACCAACGCGCCTAATCACCACCATTTCAAATACACACATGTTTATAAGCCCTGCCACTAAACCTCTAACGAACTGTGGTATGGGCTGGGTTGACCTGCTGAGTGGGTTGGTTAGGGAGGGGTTATCCTCAAACCACAGGTCATTAATAGTACTAGTAGGCACAAATGACGAGAAATTAGCCAAGTACGCAGCAGATGCCTTAAGCGCATTCTCATCGCTCGTTAAAGACGCCCATGGGTTGTACATGTACCAGCCCGAGTACTCAGATGCCCAGAGGAGGATGGGTAAGTTTAAGGAGTTGATTGGTAATACGCCCATAAGTATCGATTATAGGCCGTATAAGGACACGGATGAGTTGCTCGGCGTCACCGTCGATTTTGCCGTGCTCGATTTAATGAATGATTTGAAGCCAAACGATGTTGGTAGGTTGGGTGGTATTGTTAGGGGTGGTGGTGTGTACATACTCATGATACCACCACTTGAGGAGTGGGTGAGGAGACTTACAAAGTTTCAACAGACCCTCCTCGTTCCACAATACGGTCCAGAACATGTTAGGCACTTCCTGAAGGTTAGGTTTTGGAATAAGGTAATTGGCATGGATAAGGCATTGATTATAGACGTTGATAGGGACGATATAGCCAAAGAGCCAAAGCTTGGTAATTCGGAGACTTGGAAGCCAAGGCCGATAACAATACCCGACAGGACCAGGTTCCCGAGACCCATATACGAGCTAGCTAAGACGCAGGACCAGGTTGAGGCCTTAAAGGCTATGGAGACTTTAATGGATAGACCACCGAGGGGTAGGAGACTTAATGTTGTGCTTATAGCCGATAGGGGTAGGGGTAAGTCGGCAATCATAGGCCTAGCCCTGGCTGCCTTGGCCCATAGGTTGAGGAGGATTAAGGGTAGGGCTAGGTTTGCAGTTACGGCGATGAACCCAAGCAACGTGTCTACATTAATGGAGTTCCTCATCAGGGGGCTTAAGGCCTTGAATTATGATGTTGATGTTGAGCGTTGGGGCAATGATGTTGTTTCGGTTAGGGTTGGTGTTTCAATATTTGTCGATTACATTAGGCCTTATGACATGCTCAGTGAGGAGGGTAGGGATGTGGTTGTGGTTGATGAGGCTGCCATGATACCACTACCAGTGCTCTATGGAATTCACGAGAGGTTTAGCAGGGTTGTCTACGCATCCACAATACACGGCTACGAAGGCGCAGGTAGGGGTTTCAGCCTTAGATTCCTTAAGTACCTACACGAGGACAAGAGCACTAAGGTCATTGAGTACGAGCTTAAGGAACCAATTAGGTATGCGCCCAATGACCCGGTTGAGGAGTGGTTATTCGACACCTTACTCCTCGATGCAGAACCGGCTAAGTTGGTGGAGGAGGATTACGAACTCGTCAACAAGCGCGACTTGAAATACATAGTCCCAGACCTCGAGGATTTCTTCCTGGGCAATGAGGAAAGGCTTAGGCAATTCTTCGGTATATACGTCCAAGCCCATTATAGGAATGAACCGGATGACTTGGGTATGATGATGGATGCACCACACCACTTCGTGAGGGCCTTGGCCCTTGGTAATGGCAAGGTAGTTGTTTCTGTGGAGCTGGCTGAGGAAGGCGGTATAAGTGATGAGCTTATTGACTTGGTCGTTAGGGGCCTCAAGTTGCCTGGTAACATAATCCCTGATAGGTTAATTAAGTATTGGGGGCTCTCGGAATTCGCGAAGTTGAGGGGTTGGAGGATAATAAGGATTGCAACGCACCCGGAGCTTCAGGATAGGGGTCTCGGTACTGAGATGCTTAGGCATATTGAGGAGGAGGCTAGGGAGAAGGGTCTTGATTGGGTTGGGGTTGGCTTCGGCGTCAATGCCAAACTACTCAATTTCTGGATTAAGAATGGCTACATGCCAGTCCACATAAGCCCCGAGAGAAACCCAATAAGTGGTGAATACAGTGTACTACTTGTTAAACCGATAAATGAGAAGTCAAGGGATGTGGTGGTTTATGCAAACAAGGAGTTTAGGCTTAGGCTCCTCAATTCACTACAAGGTCCGTTCCACGACCTAGAGCCTGACGTTACCAGTATGCTGTTGACCGACTGGGGTGAGGCACTGGATGGTGAGTATAGCGCCAGGTTGACCGAGGCCCAGGTTAGGCGTTTAATTGCCTATGCCTGGGGCCCGATGACTTATGAGAACACAGCCGATGCAATAACAGAGTTGGTCAAAACGTACTACCTAAGGCTGGGTGTTGATGATATACGATTACCACCACCCTACGAAGCAGCATTAATATGCAAGGTCTTGCAGGCCAGACCGTGGAGAGAGGCTGCGAGAGTCCTTAATATCAGGAAGTCAACATTGATGCTTTTGCTCAGGGAGATAGTTAAGATACTAATTCAATATTATGTAAAGTATACCGAAATACCTGAGTTCATGGTTAGCGTTACTAAATCACAAAAGAAGGGTGGAAACAGGTGAGGTTTAGCTTATAAAATGGCTTTTCGTTTATAAACCCATGGTTAGAAATGGTAAGAGGAGGATTGTGATCGAAGTCGATGAGCAACAATATGAGGCACTCAAGAGGCTTAAGGCTATATATGGCTCAAGGAGTTGGGCTGATTTACTATTAAGATGTCTAGATAATGCGGCCTTAATTAGTACGATCATGGAGATACGCAACGATATTAAGTATTTGAACAAAGCAGTTGAGGAAACCCTGAGATTAATTAGAGAGGGGGAGTAATTTAACGAAGATCTACAACTTCACTACTTATTAATTAGATTTAGATCATGATCTTAACGGTAATTTCGCAAGTAAAGAATAAATATAACCCAATTTAATGAGGATCTGAATGTTAGTGATTTTATTCAAATCGATTGAGGATGCCATTGATCAATTAGGCATCATTAGGGAACAATTAATTGAGTTAAGGAATAATTATGGCGAATTGATGAATAAATTAAAGGGCAACGCGAATATTGAGGGTAAATTGGCAAAGCTAGGCTTTCAACCAAGGCATCGCGTGATAACGATTCAAGCGATACCGCACACCATAAATATCCACATGTCCCCCCACTCAACCTGGCTGCTGAATAAGCTAGGCTCTGTAAGTGAGAGGATTGATTACGTGATTGGTGAGATTGATAAGGTTAGGAATTATTTAAATGGCGTTAAGGGTAATTCATCAGTAATAGTTATTATTGATTACACGAATAAGAAGACGCGATTGGTGTTCACACCATGAGCTCCAGTGTGGATGTAAACATAAGCATTGATGAGCTATATAGGAGGGTTTTAGAGAATAAGAGGAGACTTATTGGTTATGTTGAAAATCTACTTGAGGTGTACGATAAGGTAAATAGCGCAGATAATTTACCAGAGAATAGTGAGAGGGTTGTTATCGATATACCGAACTCCTTCCCAATAATTCTGTATAAGTCACCATCAAGGAGGGCTTACCAAGAATTATTTTCTAAGGCATTGCTCTTCCTTAAGCTTGAGTACGCGATTTACGAGACACTTGAGAGTAGGTTAGGTAAACTTAAGGGGTATGACCTCAGGGCTATGGTTAGGTACTTCAGCGATATTCCGACCACGATAGTCATAATGCTTTCTAACGACAATACAATTCCTCGTTTTCCACAGGAACCCGGCAATCGTGTATTAAGAGCTGAAAAGCATATATAACAGTAAATACAATAATAAATGCGATAGTGGTGAGCCTTGATAGTGCTAACAAATAACAGACTAAGGGATGTCGTCCTAGAGCTTGGTAATGAGATTAATGACACGCTTCAACTTATTAACGATATTCACGCGTACAATCCAGACAATGACCTAATGAATAGGTTACTTAAGGAATTGAGAAGCAAATCAACAGCCTCACTAACTAAGGGTAATCCCCAAATCACAACCAAGGCTGGAGGTCTCGAGATTATCTACGCAGTAACAGCCAATGGTTATAGGGATGTAATGAAAGAGGCCATTAATTACTACACTAATGCATTGATGGCGATAAAGCAGGTTATGGAAATTATGGCAAAGCTTGGCGTGGATGATAATTATGTGATGTTCATGGATGACTCAACAATAGATGTAGTCGTTGGTTACTCAATGCAGGATTTGCCGAGAAGCCCATTACTCCAAATACCGAACCTTAAGGAAAAAGTTGCAATAGAGAGTTTGTTGGGCAGTATTACTGGGTTAAGGGCTGATGAAATTGCTGACCTAATTAACGCAATCGATAATGCAATTTTAACGATTAGCAACAACTCATTACATGTAGAATCAGCGATTAAATTAGACAGCATTGAGTACCCAAGCCCATTTAAGGAACTAGAGAGTAGGCTTGGTGGTGGATCATGATGGTCGAAATTAAAACCTTTAAATCAATAAATGACTTAATAAAATTCCTAAAGAATGAGCTAAGTAATGAGTATAGGTTCATGTACATGCTCAAACAGAATTGGCAAGAGGTATTTGGGATAGAGAACAATAATGTATCCCTGGCCAGCGAGATCTCCGAAAGGATAAAATTCCTTAGTGATGGTTCCGAAACCTTCTCTCTAAGCATTGTCTATAAGGCGGGTACGAACACAAGGAGTGATTTCATAAATGATGTTGCCGGTTACGTACAGAGGAAATCAGCCATAATAAAGGCTGTGATAGACAGACTAGAGTCGTTCGATGATGATACGAAGAATAAGCCTGTCACGGTATTACTTATTGATTCAATACCTATGATGATGATAATTCAATCCTAGGTTTCCTGGCGAATTACTACAAACTTCCTTGGAATCCCATCTACGTAAATTACCAACACGGGCGAATCAACCATATATTGAGATATTTGATCGTTATCACGAACCAACCTCTCAAAAATATTGCTAAACCTATCAACATAATCGCCTACCAACTGGGCGCTCGTCAATAGATCCTGCGCTACATCCTCGGGGTTTACATAAACCACAAGACTATCCTCGGCAACCTTGGATTTACCCTTCTTAAATGATGACTCCTCCCTTACGGTAAAGCCTAGATTTAGCGCCGTCTTCTCATAATCCCTAAGCCTAGATAGAAACATGGCCTCCTTTTTCATGAGATCAGCACTATCCCTGATACTCAGGAAATTCCTCGAAATTCCATATATTGCGTCTGTCCAACCGTCGTAATACTCCCCCCAAATCCCAAAGACCTTGTTTGTGGTAGCGCCTAGTTTGAGGACCCCTATGGTTTCATTAATTATGTTATCGAGGTGTTCAGGCTTTATTTCAGGTTTCTTTGAGACACTGGGCTTGGGTTTACCTACCCTCCTCTTCTTAACCGTTAAATCACGCCTTAACCCTAGGAGCGAGCCTATGTCTATATTCATGTATTTGTTGGCGAATAATGATATACCGTAGCCCAGGGCAAAACCGATTACTGGCAGTATTATATAGCGTAGGTTTAGGTATTGATGAATGGTTATGTTGGGTATCAAGTATGGGATTAACATGAGTATTGCGTATATACCCAATAGGGGAATTATCACGGTTAATGGAGGCCTAAGCAATCCGAGCACCAACATGCCTATCATTATTGCGATTATGAGGATGGGTATCGGCAATAACATGAATCATCACCCCAGCATTAATGGTTGCGACAACAAAACCCTCTGTGGAATACCATCAATAAGTTCGAGCAGTACCAAGCCCGTGTAATTATCCCCACCAAGCCTGCTCTGCAGCTCTTCAAGTAATGCATTTATCATATCAATCCTGGAGTTGATCTCCGTTAGGACATAATTGAACTCCGTTATCCTATCCCTACTGACGATTAAATCGCCATTCTTAATCTCCACAATATCCACGAGCACCCCAGCCTCCAATCCCTTCTCAAGTTGCTTCTTTGCTATGCTTAACTTATCCAACTCCTCCCTCAAGTACTTAACTAATGAGTCAGTATCCCTAAACCTGAGTAGTAATCTCAACTTCACCCACCTTACCCATTACCTGACCTAACACCTTATCGGGGTTTGTATAGTAGGTCTGTACGTATGTGGAGACGTCCTCAAAATTAAATATTCCATTCTCAACCATCCAACTAACGATCTTAGACCTAGTGCTTATCTCCATTAAAACCTCATCGACATCCTTACCCGTCATATCGCTTATCTGCCTAACCAATACGCTGTTACTCACGTAGGATTCATGCGTATCATTCCTCGGGTTCCACTTAAACACAGTGTTGAACCTGATCTTACCGCTATCATCCATGTAGACCTCGCCGACCTCCGTAACCCTCCTAGTCAACCTGCCACCAATCTTAACCCTCTTGATCATGACGAATATGCTCATGGCGGGTATGTAGGCTGGCGGTATATTCATTGGCGGGCTCATTAACCTATTAACGGCAGCCTCAAAGGACTCCGCGTGCATTGTCGACATACCACTGTGCCCCGTATTCACCGCCTGGAACAGGACATACGCCTCCTCACCCCTAATCTCACCAACGATTAGGTAATCAGGCCTCATCCTCAAGGTGGCCTTAACTAAATCGAAGAGTGTTATTTCGTTTATCTTCTCAGAACCATAACTCTGCCTAGTAACCAACCTAACCCAGTTCTTATGGGGTAGGTTTATCTCGGGCACCTCCTCGACAGTTATTATCTTCATGTGGGGCCTTATGAATGTCGCCATGGCATTCAAAAAGCTCGTCTTACCTGCGCCGGTGACACCGAGGACTAGGAATGACCTGCCGTTATCAAGCATCGTCCAGAAGTACCCGGCTATTTCGGCACTTATGTTACCGAACTTAACCAGTTCGGTGAAGGTTAATGGGTTCTTCCTGAACTTCCTTATTGTGAATGTGGAACCACCGGGTGAAACCTCCCTCCTGTATGTAACTGCTATCCTTGAACCATCGGGTAGTTGGGCATCGACTATCGGTGTGGCGACTGAAACATGCCTACCTGACATGTGAATGAGCTTTACAACTAAGTCATCCAGTCCCTTGTCGGTCATGGGCACGATGTTTGTGGGTATCGACTCATACCTCCTATGGAATACGTAGATGGGCCTACCTACGCCGTCACATGATATATCCTCTATGTTTTCATCCCTCATTAATGCATCTATTGGCCCATAACCAAGCAAATCCCTGTCCATGTAGTAGAGGAATTTTGCGAATGAGGATGGCGACACATTCCTAAATAACTTCCTATACCTACCAACAATCCTCTTAAGCTCATTTAGTAGGTAGTTCTTGACATCACCAACCTTACTGAGCTCCTCTGGTGGTGGTAGCTCGAGCATCACTATTCTCCTTAACTCCTCATAGACCTGCCGCTCTACGGAATCAAGCTCTATCTCCTCAAGGACGTACATTATATCGCCCGTACTTTCGTCCTGAACTATCGAGGCGTAGGCGAACGGCTCATACAATGGGTATCTCTCCAGCTCCTTTAACTGCTCAACAACCTTAACTAATTGAAAGTCTAGGCTCATCTCAATTACACTAAAAATGCGCTCCCTAAAATACTTTCTGTTTCATAATTTCAGTAACTAATAACGAACAAAAAACCTTTATATAAAAGTTCATCTTACACCCAATGATGACTACAAACAAGCAAATATTATTAATAGTACTATTCCTAGCGATAATATTTATATTATCCGCATTAAATATTTATGCAGGCAAAATGTATGGCCCAGCTCCTACACCGGTAATCTACAGAACCTATACAATAAGCATGAACCTGACAGACTCAAGACCAACAACCGCATTTCTAACAAGCATAGCCAGCACATACCCACTGCTCTATCGTGAGGATACCCTGGTAGTCAACACAACACCTGTGTGGTTCGCCACCGCTAATCAGGAATTCACGATATACATAACCAACGCAACCCCAGTTAGTGCTAATCAGTCCATAATTCTCAAAGCCACGTCCACAGCCAACGATACAGGCGGCATAACCTGGCAACTGGAGGTACCGCTCTACCTAGTATTCCCACAACAAATCTATGCCCAGTGGTACGTGGTGATTACCGAAAACCTCGGTGGTAATAGTTACGTAGTGTTCGCATTCAGGACTGGATTGGAGGACTTGACCGATTTATTAAATAATTTAACGGAGATTGGGGGGTTACCTAATGGCGGTAAATGGCGAACCCTACTACCTATGGAATTACTACTATGGTTATAACCCAACCACGGGAACAAGGTCAACATACTACGAGGTTGGCCTACCGGGCATAAGCATCTACTACACCTGGGTTGGGCAGGGTATAAACGCAACACCCTGGCCGAGCCAGGGATTCTCCGAGGTACTTGAGGTGCTTAAGTATGGATTCTCTGAGTATGCAAACTCGACATTAATTAATGAACTTGAGTTAATACCCAACGAGACGGTTGGTGAGATCACCAATTATGGCTATACCGTATACCAAAGACCCAGGTTGGTGCCCTTTGGCCCATTGGCTTACACGTCACCCATACTCCTGCTACCCAATGGCACAGTCATCAACCCCACATGCCTCCCTGGCACCTATTACATACTCACCGTGTATTACGTAACACAAAGCGACTATGAAATACCCATCTATGGAACCAAGAATTACCCACTAGGGCTTTACCTACTCAACGGCTCGCTCCTATTTGGCGGCTACCTACAGGCCTACGACTTCTACAATATGACCACAATACCAATAACACCAGTGCAATACCTAGCACCGACTTACCAATCAGAGGTTGTGGGGTATACACAATGTGTACTAACCATTTTCACCAACACATCCATAGACGGTGATGGGTCTATAATGAAGGGCGCTTTCAATGAGTCCCTAGTAATTCCTGCGCCTAATAATATACCAAAGCCCAGTGGTACGCTGATTAGAGACGATGGTCAGGTTAATGCGGAGATACTAATACATGAAATAGTAATGTATATGGAATATCACCTATCAACGGCATTATACAGACTTAGATAAATTGTGCATAATCTAACTCGCTAAAGGTCAAAATTAAATAAAACTATCCGCATTATCAAGACTTAGTCCATAACCCTCACAGCCTTCTTCCCAACCATCGATTCAAACCTTTCAAGTGCCTTCAGCAATAGGGTCCACACATCAATCCTAGCCCTAACACTCAATGCAGCCGCCGTGGCATGACCACCACCCTCACCGTTGAAGTACTGCGCTAATTCACTAAATAGGTCCGCCAGTGACAGCATGCCCTGAAGTCTCTTACTCGATCTACCAACCATCCTGACCTCCTCATCGTGCTCTGAAGCCACGAGGGCTAGGTCGCAACCAGCCCTAAGCATTGTATCTGCGAGGGATGACTCGTAGGCATTGACGTTGCTTAGGCATACTAATAATTCATCGACCCTATACACCCTCATCCTTAACAAACCCTTAACTCTAGCCATTCTCTCGGAGAACGTAACCTCCGTAATCATGGAACTCACCAGTTCCTGGTAATCAACCCTGGAAATCCTGAGAAGCCAGGCCAGTGCCTCGAAGGTTAAATCCCTAGCCCTACTAAGCCTACCACTATCGCTGAGTATGCCGCCAATTAATAGTTTGGCTGTTTCCGCACTTGGCTCAATACCTACCTCCTTAAATAGCAATGCGGCAATTTCAGAGCAGCTTGTAGCCGATGGGTCTATTACGGCCAGGTCTGGCTTTATGTTGTGGATTTCGTGATGATCAATTACCACCAACCGCTTACCCCTCACGAAATCCCTCAACTCATTTACCTGGGATAACGTGCTCACATCAACGAGCACGGCAATCGCACTCTCTGGATCGCATGACTCATTCTCTAGGTATTTAATGGAGTTCCTAGCTAAGAACGACTTAACGGGTTGAGAAACACCCTCGGGTGTGACTAGGGTTACCGAAAGCCCTAGTCTCTCGAGTAATTCCTTAATGGCGACACCGCAGGCGTAGGCATCTAGGTCGGCACTCCTATGTGTTATCACGCAAACTCTTTGCGTACTCCCTAGCAATTCTCTCAATTTCTCCAGGCCCTCTACCGTACAACTCACCCCTCTTGAACATGCCCATTAGGTAATCCGCTATTTTAAACCCGAACTCCACAGCCTCATTAACCACATTATCAAGCCCACTAAATAATGGGCTTGCTGATGCATCGATGCTAATCTCGATTATGTAGTTTGTGGGATCTGCAAGACTTACGTTTATCACTATATCCTCAAGGAGCCTCTCTGGCAATCTACGCCTTAAGTACTCATATACCTGCTCCGCAATGGCATTTATAATCTCACTAAGTAACTCATTTAGTTCTCCATCACTTATTACCCATCACCTAACCACCGCCCTTCACAGCCCCGGCGCCGCCCTGCAACTTAGCCAAAGCCTCATTAATCTGGTTCCTCAGGTCCTCGATCTGCTTCATCAACATGCTCTCCTGCCTCGACAAGGTCTTTATGTGAAGCTCAAGGAGTTCCCTCCTATCCTTAAGCTCCTGCAATGCTTGATCCTTCGTTACCAGAACCAGGAAGGATCCAACTATCTTGTACACCTTACCGTCAGTAGGCACCTTCTCAATCTCGGAAATAGCCCTCTCAACCTCCTTTAACTCGCTCTCGAACTGCTGCTTCCTAACCCTAACGCTATTCAATTGGTCCTGTAACGCCTGAAGCTTCTCCAGGTCTGACTGTAATGAGGGTGGTAATGAACTCATCAATACACCAACAATTAAAGCCTTAATAAGCATTAATCCTCTATGGCAAAGGCAGTAAATCCATTAATCAACCTCGCCTAACCCGGCTGCCTTAAATATTAAATAAAGGGATTTGGTGACACCATTAATCAAACTTCTGAGGCTCGTTATATCCCTCGCGCATGCCGTTATCACAACCGCATCACCAACAACATCCACAGAGACAAAACCTCTGCTAAACCTCATCTCCCTCTCAAGGGTCTTGAACGACTTAATAATGAGATCCTTATCAAAACCTTCCACGGTAAACACCGCCTTGAATCGGCACTCATCCAACCCTAATCACCCTAGGCTTTGCATAGGCAACATCGCTTATTTTCATGAATGGACCATAGGGACCAAGATCCTTGCCATTTAGTATCTGTAGTTCGTAAGAGTCCCCGGCCTTACGTATTACGAACAAGGTATCGTACATGCCCCTGACACTATCGAAGTCCTGAACCCTAAGACTAGGCACACTTAATTGCTCACTGAGTACGTCAGCCACATCGAAGTACTCACCCAGTGAGATTACAATGGCACTACGGGATTTACCAACCTGCCTAACCCTAACCTGCATGTCTATCAACAACTTAACACCAAGTATCCTCACTACATATGGCAAGAACTCGATGAAACCCTCTCTAACCTTGATAAAACGCATTATGTGCGGGTTACCACCTCTGGAACTGAAGTAAATGATCCTAGTTGCACCCATGCTCAACACCTTACCCGCAAGATCAGTTATTGATAATCTACCCCTATTCACCTTAACGGCATTTGGTATGGCAGGTTCAAGCTCATTGAGGAACTGCCTCATCCTTATTCCACTGTTACGTGATGATGTTAGCACAATAAGGCCCATAATGAATTACATATTTACCTAAGCACTGGTTTTTACTCCCTGCTTAGCCGCTGCCTCCGTGGCGATTGTCTTACCCATTATAGTCTGCGGCACCCAGGCACCACCAGCGAAGGTGTAGCCACACCTTGGGCATCTCCATATACCAAAGGCTATCCTCTCCATCCTAACCAGGGACTTGCACCTTGGGCATCTGTGCCTACCCCTCTGCTTAACCTCTATCTGAAGCACCTTCCTCCTCACACCCATGCCGTACCTAGCGCCAAAGCGTCCTGTTGGTCCCACGATCTTTGTGTGGCTGAACGGCACAATAACCGACATGACTTAAGCAGTTAAAAGTGTTTCTCCCTTCGATTATATTATCACGCCGCCCTGCCCCCTGGAGACGCTTGGTAATGGTTGTAACTCAATGTCTGAGTTCATGAAGACCCTAAAAACAAGCAATAACTTCTCCCTATCCCTACCCATCTCATCCCTATTCTTGTACATTTTTAGAACGGTACCACCTGAGTCGAGGACGACTCCTATGAAGCTTATGCCGCTCATCTTATTCACCAGGTCCTTCGATGTCCTAACCCTAATCAACGGCATCAGTGGTGAGTAGTGTATGGATAACTCCGCGTCATTACCCACAACCCTAATGAACACGGGTATCTCTGGTTTAACGCTTTGGGCTAGGGCTGGTGGTATTGATGCCATTAGGCCTATGAGGTTGTTCAGCATTAGCCTTAGGTAGTCCAGGGCATCGTCAACATTGGGTATTGAGAGCCTTATTTCTGAAACAAGCCCGAACCTAATGATTTCTGAGAGCATCGAACTAATCACTGACTGGTATTAATTAGCATTTCCGCTGTTTAGTGCCATAATGGGTAACTAAAAATTTAATAAGGTGATTGCTTTATAAACCAGAGCTCGTCTATGCATAGACTTAACGTCACCATAGAGTTCAAGAACGGTAATGAGAGGGATATTGAGATCGCCGTCAGTGACCTAGTGATATTCGTTTGGTCCGGCAGAACCACGGACGTGATTAAGAAGGAGGTGGAGGAATTAAGTAGGATAGGCATTAGCGGTCCTAAAAACGTGCCGGAGATCTACGTCTTACAGCCCTACCTAGTCACGACAAGCAACTACATCAGGAGGGTGAGTGACTTACATAGTGGTGAGGTTGAGTACGTATTGCTAATTAAGAACGAGGATGAGGTGTACGTAACGGTTGGTAGTGATCATACAGATAGGGAGGCAGAACGGTGTAGCTTATTGGCGGGCAAGCACATGTACCCTAAGATAGTCGCCAGGAGGGTATGGGCCCTTAGGGAAATTGAGGATCATTGGGATGAGTTAATACTGAGGAGTTGGATACTTGAGAATGACACGAAGGTGCTTTATCAAGAAGGAACCACAAAGTTCCTACTAACTCCCGATAAACTCATCGACTTAATACGCGAGGTCGTACCTGACCTAAAGAATGTTGTTGTGTTCTCAGGCACAATACCAACAATAAAGGGCCAGATAAAACCCACAGGATACTTCGAAATGGAACTGCATGACCCAGTCTTAAATAGATCAATAGAGCATTACTACTGGATTGAGTGACCGTTACCCAGTGACGAGGCTTGCAAGGGCTGATCACTGATGAACTGGGCTAAGCTGACGCTCCGTTTTTCCTCATTTCCATTTCTCCAACATCATTTCATTCATCAACGAATTCTTCATACAATTGCCTTTTATGCCGCTCTTCAGGGCAGGAAGGGTCGTGGTGAGGTTGGATTATTGTTTTTATTTCAGTCTTTCATAATTAGCGCTTATTGGTAATTCTATGGTTGATATTAAACTGGTGTTATCGCACCCACTGAAGATGTTCTTATCAATCTCCTTAATTAACTCGCTTAAATCGTTAAATTCATAAACGAAGATCGTGACGGTGTAATTATTAGCCGTTACTGAATTCAACTCCCTAATGTACCTATTGAAGTCTAAATCCTTGCATTTATAAACTAGGACCCTCAGGGCACCGCCAAAGCCAGCCCTCTTAATCGCCGCATTAAGCACGCTCTTAAACCTATCAAGTGAGTCATTACACACATCCGTAACTAACGTAATGCAATTCTTCCGAGCCCTCTTCACGAATGCCATAAGGTACCCGGTGTTAATTAATATTTCCGTTTGTCCCTATCTAGCAGTCTCGCTTGGTAAACTAAGCATTAACTCAAACTCGTTATATAACTTCCTAAACACACCAGTGCTAGGTACCTCATAACAGTTAAGGACTACCCATGCATTAACCAAGGCCCTATACTCGAAACTTGTCCTTAAATCTTCGAAGAATCTATCAATCAGGGGGAATCCGGTCTCCCTAAGGAACCTATACAACCTAGTTAAATCCTCATTAGTAGCCTCCTTACCACCAAACCTAATCTCCCTACCACTAACGTGCCTCTCACCACCGCCGGGCATCACGACCTTACCATACGCAGCCTTAACCCTCCAGGTGCTTGTGTCCGTACTGTCTATGCCCATGAGCTTGAGTATTGGATTTATCACAGGTGATCCAAGGCCGAGTACGTGGATGCAAACATCGACCTCCTGCCTAACCCTGAGTAAAAACTCGAGTGCTGATTTCCTCGAGTTCTTAGGCACACCCCTGCTTATTAATACGTAGGGCACTAAACCACCTATGGCTATGCATGGTGGGTTATAATCTAGGTACTTGGTTAGGTACTTCATGATTATGTTTGTCCTCCAATGATAGTGAATTACAGGTAATACATTGTTAAAACGCCTCACTAGGTATTCGTAGTTCCTGAGGGATGCCTTAAGCTTGAGCTCGAGATCATGCTCAGAGTCCGTAGGGTTTGGTGGGTAGTCGAGATTTAGGAAGTACCTAACATCCCAGTACCTATCGTAGACAACGGCTAAATCCTCTATATCAGGCACTTTACCGTGTCTGAGGAATTGATAACCACCACTATCCATCCACACCTCTCCATCATACTGAAGCGCGTTCTTCACAACATGCCCGCCAATCCCACTCCTAATTATGTCGAACGCGTTAACCATAACCGCAGGCACGCGGAAAAACAGCCAAGGCTTTGGTCTAGAACGAATTGGGGTGCCTAAGATTACCCTCACGATTACGGTATTGCGAGAGAGAACATTAAAAGTTTTACCGAACCCTCTACTTCACACTTATTATGTCAGCGCCCCTAGTGGATCTCGGCGTTAACATTGGTGAAATACCACCATGCTCAGTAAGCCTATCCCTGACCTTTACGGGTAATGGCGTCAATGTCGCCACACCAGTGACTAAGGCATCATCCTCATTCAAAACCCTAATCTCCCACAAATCCTCATCAGACACAAACTCCACAACATTCCTCACGTACTTAAGATCCACGGGATTAATAATCCTCTTGAAAACCTGGGTCAGGCATTGACTAAGTACGTCAGGGTGCACCTTAGACGGTCTTTGACTTATTATGCATAAACCAACACCGAACTTGCGCCCCTCCCTGGCAATCTTTATCAGGGTTGACGTACTTAGCGCAGAGCCAACCGATGGAGCGAAATTATGCGCCTCCTCAACAACAACAAGCACGGGCCTATCCCTCCTCCTTGCCGATAGCCTAAATATTTCATTAAGTATTAGCGAGACCAGGGCTTGTTGATCAACTAAATCCAGGCCGCTTAAATCTAGCACGTGAACTCCCGACTCCAGGAGCTCCCTAATGTCCAGTAACCTTATTGGTTCGTTCCCATAAAACTCCCCAGGCCTGATTATGAAGAAGGGCCTATTTTCAACGAGCATCCTGACCTTGGTTAATAACGTGGATAGGGCGAGCTCATTACCGTAACCCCTCACAATCCTCCCACCACTCCTCTCCAGGTCATTTAGGAACTCATCTAGGCTTGTTAACTCATCGCTCATACCAACGTATTGCCAAGCCTCCTCAAGAATCCTCCTCTGGGCATCCGTAAGTCCATAATAATGATCAAGTAAGCCCTCGACAAGCCTGAGGGATAGAGACCTCGGGTTAATGCCGAACCTAACATACCTCCTACCCACACCAAACCTAGCCTTGAAATAATCATCAAAGCTTGTGGTATCAACCTTACCAGGCACGTAAACCCTAACTAGACCAGACACGAACTTCGCATCCTCAGAATCAACCCTGGGAACCTGCATAGCCGAGTACTCACCGTGTGGGTCTATCACGATTATTGGGAGCTCGGCCTTAATGGTCAATTCCTCAATGATTACACCGGCAAGCCAGGACTTACCACCACCCGTTGCTGCAAGTATTGCACAGTGCTGCGAAACGAGCTTATTCGCATCCAACTCGGCTGGTATTGATGATGACCTGACATTACCAATAACCACCCTAACACCACCATCACCAAGCCTAAGCATTCTACCGAGCTCATCCTCAGTGGGCAGGTAAACGAAGTCCATTGGCTTAGGAGGCTTTAGGGGCTTAGCGAATCTCGCACCAACCCTATACCCAATGACCGAGGCCCTGGCTATGGTTGATTGGGCAATGTACTGTATGTCTATTCCGTAATCCCTAAACGTGTTTATGACATCCTCATTACCCAATTGGGCAATGACCCTATCGTCAACGAGGTAATTATGCCTAACAACCCTGGTAACCCTGGCAAGTATTGGCTCGCCAACCCCGGTCTCATGATTTTCAAGGGTCACGAATGAACCAACGTTTATCCTATCCTCCACATTATCGAATACCCTGAACCAAAAGGCCCTGGGGCTTTGGGCCCTAATTACAACACCAATCCTCACGCAATTAATGCATTGGATTGCTGATTTATTGCTATTAAACAAAATACGGACTCACTAATGCAGTTAAAATAAATGAATAGTGAATTGGCAATTACTTTACACAACCGCTGAAATAAAGTTTTTATTTCAAGGCTCGGTTACTGTTTGAATGTGACCGTCAAGGATTACATACTGTTAATGAAGCCAAGGGTCATTTGGCTGTTAGTACTAGCCGCCATAGCAGGTTATATATTCGCCGCAGCACCTAGATTGAGCATTACCTACATCGTGGAATTAACCATAGTGGGCTTGTTAAGCACGGGTGGTTCCGCAGCATTCAACATGTACTACGAGAGGGATATTGATGCACGGATGAGTAGGACCATGAGTAGACCAATACCGTCAGGTCGGATAAGCCCTAACAATGCATTAATCGAGGCTTTGGCGTTATCGATTATTGGGTTCGCCCTCTCGTACATATGGCTTGGCCTTTGGCCCACGGTATTCGTGGTGCTTGGTTGGATCTTCTACGCAATAGTCTACACAGTACTCCTCAAGTGCAGGAGTTGGTCGAACATCCTAATTGGTGGGTTGGCGGGTAATGCGGCATTATTGACTGGTTGGGTCTTGGCAAGGCCCCTCGACCTAGAGGCCCTACTACTCTCAATGGCCGTTTACCTGTGGATACCAGCCCACATATGGAGCCTAGTGATTAGGGAGAAGGATGACTACGCAAGAACCTGCATCAAAATGCTACCCCTGGAAATGCGTGAGGACAGGGCAATGTCCCTGGTAGCCCTCCTAAACATCGCCTCTAACATATACATGCTAATCCTCTACCTATACTTTTTCAGAAACATAATAGGCCTCGTAATACTACTAGCCACAGCCGCATGGAGTAGCTACTACAGCATTAAAGCTATGATTAGACCTAACAGGGATGCCTTCTGGAGCATGTTCAAGGCAAGCTCTCCAGTACTCACAGTATTCCTAATCCTAGGCATGGCACTATCAATCATAAAATAACCCATCTTCACACATTCAACTTCGAGATCCCTCCTCATTAATAAGTCCTTATCTTAAAATAGTATTTTAATAAATACGTGAAGATCATCAAAAACGTTATCGCTGTACGAGGCTATGTATTTATATACATTTGAGTTTTAATAAATTCAAAATAATTATTTTATATTCATTTAATTATTAAAATACATATAATTTAAAAACCATTGTATAGAATGCATTTTTAGCATTTGAATAAAGAAATATATATTTACAGCTTTATGAGGGAGCCGGTGGTTGGGATGGCCTTGTTCATAGACACACTGGACATATGGTTAATGACACTCGGCATAACACTGATAACCGCTGCGTATGGGGTTTTCGTAAACTTCGTTAGAAGACCCACTAGGATTGCCACTGACGGTTCGAGTACAACAACTGCCCAAATGGAGAGACCCGTAACCGTTTGCTTAAACGTGAATAAGTGCCTAAGCCTATTTTTCATTACCGTGGGAATTTACGCACTAGCCACAGGCCTATGGGCATCAATGACTTGGCCACTACCTGGCCCATACAACTTAATGTTCTCGGATGCTTGGCCCATATTCGGCTTGGTCTCCCTAATGCTTGGGTTAGCCATGTACCTGGGCGTTGATTTGAGGTATTTATCATTACCAATTGCCCTCTTCAGCATACCAGTCATTGTGTATGGTGTTGACATACTAATGCATGGCTTAACTACAGAGCCCCTCTTCGCCAGTGGCATGTACATACTACTTGGACTTGCCATGTTGATAAGTCCCGGTGCCATGCTGCCTAGGGGCAATGCCAGTAGGTACGTAGGGGCTATAGTCATGATACTCCTAATACTTTCTGGAGTACTCGCGTTCTTCATAGGGATAAGTGCAACCTTCCAACACACCCTGATTTGGATGAAGTGGGCACCATGGTATGGTACATCAGGCTAAGCACAATATTAAGGTCTCTAAATTAAAACAATAAAAATCATTATTTTCATTCATTAAATCCACAAATTCTTAACGTAACTCTCAAGGCAACACAGCATTTAAAAGCTGGTTGGGAGAATTGATCTCATGGATCTATCAAATTTCCCTTGGAAAGTACACAATGTTAGGTTTGCGATACTTTTCGGTTCAAGAGTTACTGGCAGGGGTTTTAGGTGGGATTGGGATTTTGCGGTTTACTTTTCCGATTTTAAACTTGAGTACATAGCCGGCCTAGTTTATGCCCTATCGAAGCACCTAAATGTTAGGGAGGATATGATAGACATAGTACCCTTAAACCTCTTCGATGACCTACCATGTGCATTGGTTTTAAAGATCCTCAACGGTAAGGTCGTGTTTTACGATGATGAGGAATTCTACTCTAGACAATGGTTGAGGATGATGGGCATTTGCCTGGACTTCGTGGTAGATTACGAAAAATTGAAAATACATGAAACACAATTAAAAGCTGTGGAAAGGGTGTTGAAATGATCATAAACTCATTAATTGAAAGCCTAGGAGAATATACAAAGAGATTAGAGGAATTAACCTTGGATGACTGGAGAGCACTTTATGCAGGCGTGTACTTATTACAGATCCAAGCACAGGCTCTAATCGATATTGTAGTGAAGGGTTGCTCAGAATTGGGACTTAAGGTTGAGGGTTACGTTGAAGCTGGTAAAAAGCTAATGGATGTTGGAATAATAAGTAAGGAGGAGTTCGAGTTTTATCGGCGTGTGGTAGGCTTTAGAAATATCGCGGTTCATGCGTACGCATCGATTGATTTGGAAATCGTTAGAAGGATTATAACAGAGAGGGAGTTTGAAAGGGTGTATTACCTAGCTTTGAAAATCGTTAATGAATTAAAGAAGAGAGGGATAGATCCCTAGATTACTTTAACATAAACATATATAGATTTAACTTATGTATATGATCCCTATTGTTCGTGAGTTTTAACACATCTCTTCATAAAATCCTAAAAATAAAACACAAAATATCTAGGATTTACCTAAACTAAGTTGTATCTTAATATGGATATCAGGTTAGGTGTGATTTCCTTGTAAAATTGAAGCATAGAAATATTTTATTTTCCAGTAAATTTATGAATCTTGGTGAAGATAAGGGCTGCTGCCTGATGCCGTGATGATTGGGAAGAGTTCTGATTGCTTTATGATAATATGCCTGAGGGCCTTTTGCTTAGGTACTTGGGCATTGTTAACGGCCTTCTTGGGTAGCCCTTAATCTCCTCCTCAATCCTGTTTATCAACTCGTCAATCCCCATCTCCACGACCTTCTGTGCGCCCCTCGCCCTGACGCTCAGTTTTCCAGTCTTTACCTCCCTGTCCCCAATCACGATTATGTACGGTACCCAGAAGGTCTCTGCGTCCCTAATCCTCTTCGCGAGTGTCTCGTCGAACCTATCATCGATGTCCACCCTAATCATCCTATCCTCAAGCTTCGAGGCTATGTCGTTGGCGTACTGTAAGTGATCCTTGCCTATTGGTATTACCCTGACCTGTATTGGAGCAACCCACGTCGGCAGCCTGGGCACTCCGCCCTTTGACTCCGTGATTGCTGCCGTGTCAAGGAGTGCGTATATGTACCTCTCAACACTGCCTAGTATTGCCGTGTGTATGATGACTGGGTACTTCACTTCACCGTTCTCGCCCATGTACTTTATACCGAACCTCTGGGCGTTACCTACGTCAAATTGGAATGTGGCTATCTCCCTAGGTCTCCTTAACTCATCAACTATGTGGAACTCCACATTTAGGACCCAGTAGTACTTCTGCTCGGGCATTACCCTCACGAGTATTGGCTTACCCTCGCGCCTAGCTAATTCGACTAGGTAGTCCCTGTGCTCATCGTAGAACTGCTTGGTCACGTTGTAGAGACTCACGTAATCCCTACCCAACCTCCTGATCTCCCTAAATATTATCTCATGAAGCTTCAGCGCAACTTCCATGGCATTATTTAGATCCTTTGTGAATATGTGTAGGTCTGGCATGTAGAACCTCCTCAACCTAAAGCACAGCACTGTCTCGCCTGGTTGCTCATACCTATAGCTATCAGCCACCTCAAGCATCCCCACGGGTATATCCTTATAGCTCAGGACCCAATCCCTTATCATGGCGAATTGTTGGAAGCAGGCTGCGTACCTCATGATTAACTCGTCCCTATCACCCTCGATTGTGTACATCCTCTCGTTAAACAACCTGGCATGCTCATCAATAGCCCTCTCGCCGCGCCTAAACATGTTGGTACCCCTAATCTTGAAGACAGGAATCCCCAACTCATTCGCTAGTTTCCATGCGTAATCCTCAACAAGCTCCATCATTAACGTTGCAGCCGGTCCATACCTCATATGGCCGGCATCACTCATCGGTTCCCACTCAAAACCGAACTTACGGCAGTAATCAATGTACCTAGGCTCCCCACCACCCTCAAGCTCCTTCCTCAATACCTCCTTCTCAACAAGCGCCATTAAGTCCTCTTCGCCGGGTTTGAACTGATACTTTGTTGCATCGTACTCCTCCCCATTGGGTGTCAGTACCACGTAGTAATCCTTACTAACCACCTGCTGCTTAGCTTGGGTGGTAACCATGGTTGGGCTCAGGGACTTGCTTAACTCCGATAGTGGGTGGCCATAGCACTTTATATCAAACGCCTTATAGTAACCAAAGGGTGCCCTTGAGACCGGCACTGGGGACTTCTCCCTGAGGTTGTTGTAAACCGCCAATAAAACGCCCAACGCCTTACTGGGGCTTGCCAGGTTTGGGCTTAGGTGCGCATACGGGTATAGGACTATCTGCGATGCCTTAACCCTATTCAACACATCGAGTATTTGGTCAGTAACATAGCTTATATAACTCGGATCCTCGCTATCACCCTCCTCAACACTCATGAAGACCACAAGCACGTTCTTCGCAGAGCCCCTCTCCAGGTCTGGCGTTAATGGTTCCGGGTTCTCGACAGCCTTATCCCTAACCTGGTATGAGAAGTCCTCTGCATGTATGAAGAGTAATCTCATCAATTACGGCAGTACTGACTAGTATTAATTTATTTTCAACACTAATCTCTCCACCTGACCCTGGGCTTGAACAACGCCTCTATCCTCCTAACCCTATCCACATAAGGCACCAGGTCCTTGAGCATTACGGCGACCTCCTCATCCATAACCCTCGTCAACCCATAAATACCTAAACGGGCTAACACCTTCCTCTCAGGCTCATAGGATAGATCCTCCTCAGGCTCAACCCTAGGATTCGGTAAATGCGCAATCTCTGGTTCATAACCAAGGATCTGTCTAGAGGCTCTCCTAACCAACTCCGCCATCTCATTCAAAGTCCTTATCTCCCTGTAGTGATGCACGGTTCTGAATTCACCATCCTCCGGCGGGTTCTCTATTAACGCAGCCAAAGCCCTAATCGTATCCTCAAGCGACGTGAAGCCCTTCTTCTGTAAACCACTGCCGTATATGGTGAGTGGGTGGTTGGTAACAGCCTCGGCGCAGAACCTATTTATCACCGTGCCCCACACGTCATCAACATCAAATCTCGTGAATAACTCCTCACTAACAATATCCTCAGTCCTCGTACCATAGACAGGCCCTTGGTGGAAGTCTGTTATTGTTAAGCCCCAAAGCTTGTTGGCGTAGAGTAGTATGTATGAATCGAAGACCTTACTCCAGTGATACCAAGAACCACCCCACCTGGGCACAACAATCCTATCCCTAACACCCTGAATCACAGCATCGACAAACGCGCTCTCTGGTATCCTGAAGGCTGGGTAACCATACTCACCGAGCGTACCCATCTTGAGCAAATGTATGTTCTTACCAAGCTCCTTAATTGCGTAGATTACGTTTAATGTCGATGTTAGGTTATTAATTATTGTATACTTGGCATGCTCCACGTCAATCATGGAGTACGGCGCAGACCTCTGCTCAGCGAAGTGAACTATGGCGTCAGGCTTGAACTCACTAATTACCTTCTTGATTAAGTCATAGTTAGTTACGTCACCCTCCACAAACCCGATCTTGGTTCCGAAAACCTCCTCAATAGCCTTAATCCTATCCTTCATGGACAGTATCGGAAGTGCCGAGTCAGAACCAACCTCGGCCACAGCCTTCCTTGTGTAGAAATTATCAATTCCAAAAACCTCATGCCCTCTCCTAATCAACCTAAGTGTTAAGGCCCAACCTAGGTAACCATCAATTCCTAGCACCAAGACCCTCATTAGTTCCCATAGAGCCGAGGTTGTGCAAGTATTAATTTATTACGTACCAAGCACCGAGGCTTGGTAACGCATAACTTTAAAAGAAGTCATTCCACAACAATGCATAAGGCTAATGATGAATTCACTGCCGATGCACATAGGCGTTATACCAGATGGGAATAGGAGGTGGGCTAAGAAAATGGGATTATCAATAGTGGAGGCCTATAGGGTTGGTTCTAACAAGGTTGAGGAGTTTCTAGAGTGGTCATTGGATTTCGGCATAAGGGTTGTGACGGTCTATGTACTATCCACGGAGAATTTCCTGGGTAGGTCGAAGTTTGAGCTAGAGCTCTTGTATAGATTACTCAAGGAGAAATTGATTAAAGTAAGGATGGATGAGAGGATACATAGGAATAGGGTTAGGGTGAGGGTAATAGGTAGGACCTGGTTATTGCCTGAGGATATCCGTAGAGAAATAGAACTCACCGAGAGAGCAACCGAGGACTACTCAGACCACTACCTAAACCTGGCAGTGGTTTATGGAGGCAGACAGGAACTTATTGATGCCGTTAGGAAGTTAATCGTTGATTTCAATAGTGGGAAATTGGGTATGAACGATATCAACGAAGACACACTATTTAATTACCTATACTTGAACGATGAACCACATCCCGAACCAGACCTGGTGATAAGGACGGGGGGAGAATATAGGTTAAGCAACTTCCTACTTTACGAAACAGCCTACTCCGAGATATACGTATTGAATAAGTATTGGCCTGAGATAACGAAGGAGGACCTAAAGCAAGCACTTGATGAGTACGCCAGGAGGGAGAGGAGGTTTGGGAGGTAACGCTCACTTTAGTAGTGAGAGTACGTTAACCACGGGTATTGCTCCATCCCTCGTTATTATGAACGTATCCTCCACCTGAGCCACCAAGCCTTTACCATGCTCAACAAGCACTGGATAACCATAGACGTAGCCCTTATTGTATAGTTTATCCACCACACTAACGACCGCATCACCGAACCTAGGCACCAACCACCTTGGTGTGAACGGCAGTGGTCCTATTTCACTGGCTACATACGCGAGAACGTCGTAATGGGGATCCTTGGGTTTGGGATTCTTCATTAGTCTATATATCGTGACTTGCGGTGAATCATCCACGTAACCAGCCCCGTTTGTCGAGAACGGCTCCACCGCGTACACCTCACCCTCTAGTATCCTCTGCCTATCACCATTGTCGTAGTTAGGTATTGACTTCCCAGCGTGTAACTCATACCTCCTTATCAAATGTCCACTCAAATTCTCAATGGGCTTAAACCCAAAGGATCTTATCGCCCTCTCGATCTGTGCCCCAACCATGGACATTGTTACTCCCGGCTTCATACTCAACTGCGCAGCCTCGAGAGCCTTCGCGGCGGCCTTGATCAATTGATTATACATTGGGTTGAACGATACCGTGATTGCCGTATCCACTATGTAACCATCTATGTGGGCTCCAATGTCTATCTTAACGATTGAACCCTTGGGTATTACCGAGCTATCCCCAACCGTGGCCGTGTAATGGGCCGCAACATTATTAATCCCAATGTTTGCTGGAAACGCTGGTTTTGCACCGCCTTGCCTTATCCTATCCTCTATCTTCCCGCAAAGCTCGAGTATTGGTACCCCGGGCTCAACTATCGACAATGCGTAGTTAAGAGCATCCCTGGCGATACTACCAAGTTTTTCATAAATTTTTATTAGGTCTGTGGACACGTGCATTGGGTAACTACCCGTTTAAATAACCTTGTCCTTTGGTGCCTGTATCTTACTAAAGAGAAACTATTTTAATCCGGTTAGTCATGAGTTAGTTGGTGTCGTAATGGGAGCCTTAACCATAGTAGCTAAGTACTTGATAGTTGCGAATGTGGAGGTTCAAGGTACTGTGGAGAAGTACGACATAATAGGTGCCTTGTTTAGCCAAACCGAGGGGTTGCTCGGTAATGAGCTAGATCTAAGGGAGTTACAGATGAGTGGAAGGATTGGGAGGATTGAGGTTGAGGCTGAGTATAAGGGTGATAAGACCGTTGGTAAGGTCTACATACCATCGAACCTGGATAGGTACGAAACAGCCCTTGTGGCAGCCATGATAGAGACCGTGGATAAGGTTGGCCCATACAACGCAAAGATCCAGGTCACAGAGATTAAGGATCTAAGGGAGGAAAAGAGGAAGAAAGTATTCGATAGAGCCAGGGAGTTGCTGAAGTTCGTTGAGCATGAGACATTACCAGACACTAAGGAGTTAATTACGAAGTTCATGGAGAGCATTAGGGAGACCGAGGTTGTCGAGTACGGCCCAGAGAAATTACCAGCAGGCCCTGAGGTTGATACTGCTGACACCATAATCATTGTGGAGGGCAGGGCTGATGTACTTAACCTGGTTAAGCACGGCTTTAGGAACGTAATTGGGCTTGGCGGTTCAAGTGGTGGTATTCCAAAGACCGTTATTGAGTTGAGTAAGAAGAAGACTACGATAGCCTTTGTCGATGGCGACAGGGGAGGGGAGATGCTGCTCAGGGAGTTGCTTAAGTATGCGGATATTGATTACATAGCCAGGGCACCACCAGGTAAGGAGGTTGAGCAATTGACGGCAAAGGAAATAACAAAGGCACTTAGGAATAAGGTACCTGCTGAGGAGTACCTGGCTAGTCTCGAAAAGAGGGAGAGGAAGTTGATAGAGGAGGCAAGGCAGGCCCAGGAGGTACCGCAGGCCCAGGCTGTTGAGGTGCCTGTTCAGGAACAACAACCACAGACCCCGCAACCAATACAGGTAACACCACAACCAGCGCAACCTGTGCAAGTACAAACAACGCAGGTAACAACCCAACCACAACAACCAAGTATTGAACTACCACAGCTGCCTCAAAACGTAATTGAGGAGATGAAGAAGCTAAGTGGTACGTTAGAGGCCGTAATATATGATGATCACTGGAATGAGATCAAGAGGATACCGGTTAGGGATCTAGTGGATACATTACAGCAGTTACCTAATGCGTATGCCGTGATCTTCGATGGCGTATGCACACAGAGGCTTGTTGATGTGGCGTCTAACAAGGGCGTTAAGTTACTATTAATGTCGAGGGTAGGTAACATAGCGAAGGTCCCCACCGACATGTTAATACTAACTATAGATGAGTACCTAAGCAAGGCTAGTAAGTAATCATAGTTTGACGTAAAACCATTGTTTGGTTTCGTTTTACGTCAACGCCAGGGTATCAACGATTACTGGAAGAAATCGAGTATTGACTTGCCAGCCTTGCCCTCCATTAACTGTGACTCCTTAACGCCTAGGACTTCGAGTATCCTCATGGCGGCTGGTATTACCTGCTTCTCAATATAGTAATCAACATCTATCTCCCTAATGTCCTTAATGAGTATGTAGGGCTTGACCTTATACGCAAGCTTTGCACCACCTCCCTTAACTATTACGTAACCAACCATATCACCCTTACCAACCTTATAACCCGCCTCAATCAATTGCTTAGCTGCCGCAACATGAGGCGTTAGTACCTTATACTCATTCAACGATTTATCCAGGGTTTTCCATATTATGACGTCATCAATATCGAATTGGAACGCCTTTAACTTATCGATGATTGACTTCACATATGCAACAGCCTTACCCACATCACCTGTCTTAAGTACGATCTCAGCAACATTCTCCTGGACATCCTTAGCCACCTCAGCCCAATCACCCCTAACAGCCTCGAAACCGACGATATCCACCTCACAATCTATTGTCAACCCAACATACCTCTTCTTGGCCTCCGTAAATAGAACCCTTCTGTAGACCTTATCAACCTTAACGTCGAAACCCAACTCATTATTTATGTAATTTATTAATGCATCAACCTTATCGCCTATGTTCTTAACGAACAGACTGTCCGTATCACCGTAAATTATCGGCAAACCTAAGGACCTCGCCTTCTCAATCACGGTCTTAAGTAGGTTCCTACCCCACGCTGTCACGGCCTCGGCGACCTCACGCCTATACCACCTGGCTCCCAACCAACCGCAGTAGCCATACATTGCGTTGGCCATTACCTTAAGCGCCCTCTGTCTCTCATTGAGTAGAACCCAATCAGGGCTGTTTTCTGGGTAATTCTTCATTAACTCCCTAACCTTACGCCTACTCTCAACCAGAACCCTAAGCAGGCCTGGGTATAGTCCCTCTGGCGTTTTCCTAAACCTGTAGTTATTCTCGGGAGCCACATAGCAATCATTGCAATCACCAATCACCAATGTGTCCGGCGAGACATTATACTTCATCATTATGCTCGGATAC
The DNA here is from genome assembly GCF_002078205.2 of Vulcanisaeta sp. EB80. NCBI lineage: Archaea > Thermoproteati > Thermoproteota > Thermoprotei > Thermoproteales > Thermoproteaceae > Vulcanisaeta > Vulcanisaeta sp. EB80. The sequence continues at coordinate 50,944 of NZ_LCWN02000002.1, read as the reverse complement.
ATACTGGAGAAGTCTATTACAGCAATGTCCTCATGAAGACCCGGCCTTGGCTCTAGTACAACAGCACCCTTATATGTCTCGTACGGCCTCTCCTCACGATTAGGTGCCAACTCACCCCTCTTGACTGCCTCGTAGAATATCATCCACTCAACCCTGGCGCCAACGCTTGATGCACCAACCTGATCAAGCGGTAGACCTGAGATTGAGGATAACTGTATTGCGAAGGGTAATAACTTCTCGGCAAGGCCGTAAGTACTAACCACGTCATCCCTGGCGTACCTAAGGAGGAGGTCGCGCTTTGATTTGTCGTCCCAATACTCATAGATCCTATGCCCAGGTATTAAGACCCTCTCATCCCTCCTCATGACACCAAGGAACTCCGCAGCCCTATCAAGGCTCTTAACCTTAATTTCACCCATTTCCTCAATGAAGTTGTAAAGGTCCACATTAGCCCTACCAATAACTGACCAGTGACCATAGACACTGGGTTCGGGTGGGTTTCCCATCCTCGATATCGTGAGTTTAACACCAACCCTAGATGACCTATTTACCAGGTATGGCCAATCGAAGCCGTTATTATTGTAACCAACGATGATGTCTGGGTCGTACTTCCTCAGGTAATCCACGAACTCCCTAATTATCTTAGCGTCGTTCTTACTATCGTCAGCAACGAACATCTTGATGCCGTCCTCCTTAGTCATTGTAGATATTATTATTATGGGATCCCTATCAGGGTTCGGCATACCCCTTGGATTATAAACCTCAATATCCAACGCAATGATTCTGAAGTTTGGTAATTTGTGCTCCTCAATCATCCTAGGTCTCGTCTTAGCCAGACAGACCAGGTCGACTTGGTAATTACCCTTAACCTCCTCACACTGATCAACAACAACCCAATTGCTGGGCTTAACACCCATGTCGAGTAAGTACCTCTGCGAGAACCTGATGTCTGCCTCAAGCACATCCTTGACGCCGGGTATCTCCGCAGCGATCTCCCTGAGCTCCCTAACCTTCTCGGGTATTGTTGCCGTAACCTTGATGGCATCAACCTCACCACCAAACAACCTACGCTTAACAAGCTCGACACCCAACACCCTACCCTCAAGCTTACGCTTAATATTTGCCAAAACGGTGCTTGGATCCCCTGAGGGTAATACGTAGAAGTAGGGTCTGAATGACCTATCCAGGACCAGCACCCTCTTATCATTGTTGGTAATGCCGAATAACCTCAATTCGGGTGTGTTGCCCACAACCCCGTAGGTTACGTCTAATAACCAAAATGTTAATTCCATTAAGAACTAACACTAAAGTGCTTATCTTAAACTTACCTCATCGTGGATTTTAATGGCACTTTAATTCCTGCCTCAATCCTAAATGGGTAGTCTGGGATCCTCCTTAATGACCTTGGCCACGATCAACGTTGACGTCCTCTCGACCTCCTCCATATTCATTATTTGCTCAAGTATCCTAAGAATCTCATCCTTACCGCTAGCCCTAACCTGTAACACAAAGTCCCACTCACCAAATATGTAGTAAACAACGGTGACTCCCGTGATCTCAGCCAATTTTTGACCAACCTTCTCATGATAACCAGGTCCGTACTTCGCCTTAACCAGTATAATGGCTACGTAATCCTTACCCATCTTCTCAGGACTTAGCTTTGCATGGCACCCAAGTATTATACCGAGTCTCTCGAGCTTCTTTATCCTATAGTACACAGTGGATTTAGAGATCTTTAACTTATTCGCCATCTCATCAAGCGTTACCCTACAGTCGTCCTGCAACATTTTCAAAATCTCAATATCCGTCTGATCCACCTCCTCCGTTATTGACATCAACTAAGTATTTCATGTCTCATTTAAAAATCATTCGCTTGTTATAAAAATGTTTACTTTATTGCCGATAACTTCACATAATTATCGTAGGAACGGACAAAAACAAAAACCACTTAATCATTAATATGCCCAAGGGAAAGCAAATAATTCATACATAACTAAACCATGAAAAAATATGAATAAGTCCATACCACGTGATGAGATAAATCGGGAAAAATGTTTTTATATTGGTTATTAACGATTTCCAATAACATAACCCTTCTTGGTGATTGAAAATGTCGAGTAAGCAAACACCCGGGTTAAGTAAGGATGAGACGGATGAGAGAATAAAGCAGGCCCTTTATTACCTAACCAGGGTCGTGCAGGACATGGGAATACCCAGGAATATTAGGAGGTCAGCTAGCGAGGCTGTTAGAATATTGATGGATCCGAACATGAGCCCGGGCTTAAAGGCATCAACCGTAATAAGTATTTTGGACGAGGCCTTGGCAGACCCCAACATGCCACTTTTTAGTAGGGTTGTGTTTTTACAGGTAATAGCAATACTTGAGCAGATAAAGGATGTCGTATAGCCTTAAGCCAAATCGCCAAGTAAATTCCTGATTAAGCCCTTGCCAAAGAGTGTCTCGATCATAAGCTTAGCCGTTGCTATTATCTCCCTCGCCCTCTCATACTCCTCCTTCCAACCCGTTGATTTCCTAGCAACACCCTGCTCCACAGCCTTCACAGCAACCGCAGCAGCAACCCTTGGATAGAAGTCCCACTCCTCCATTGTTGGTAATATCTTGTCCTCGCTCAATTTATCACCAACGAAGTTGGCAATCTCCTGGGCAGCGGCAATTATCATCTCATCAGTTATGGTCTTGACCCTAACATCCAACGCGCCCCTAAACACGCCTGGAAAAACAAGTGAGTTATTCACCTGGTTTGGAAAGTCACTCCTACCTGTGGCGACTACCTTGGCACCAGCCTCCTTAGCCTCCCAAGGCCATATCTCCGGGATTGGGTTAGCCAGCGCGAACACAATTGGGTCCTTATTCATGGACCTAACCCACTCCTTCTTTATCACACCAGGGCCCTGCACCGAAGCTGCAACAACGGCGTCAGCACCAACCAGGGCCTCCTTAATACCACCCCTCCTCCTCTCCGCATTAGTCTTCAACGCCAACTCGTACTTCCACGGGTTGGTTAGCATTAGCTTATCCATATCCTCCCTCTCAGGGTGCAGTATCCCCTTGCTATCAACGAGTACTATGTTGCCGGGTTTAACGCCAGCCTTAATTAATATCCTCGCCGCCGCTATATTCGAAGCGCCAGCCCCAATAAACACTATTGTGGAGTCCTCCATCCTCTTACCGACGATCTTAAATGCATTGATTAAGCCAGCGAGTATTGCGCCCGCTGTACCCTGTTGGTCATCGTGCCAAACTGCTATTTTCAACTCCTCCCTCAACTTATCGAGTACGTAGAAGCACTTTGGCGACTCAATATCCTCGAGATTTATACCTCCGAAGGCTGGTTCTATAGCCTTACCAATGTTAACCAAATCATCAGCCGTACTGACTCTCACAGGCAATGGCACGGCATCAACACCACCTAAGTACTTATAGAGCAATGATTTACCCTCCATAACGGGCATCGCAGCCTCCGGGCCCACATCGCCTAAACCAAGAACTCTAGTGCCGTCTGTGAGCACGGCTATAGCGTTCCACCTCCATGTATATTCGAATGACTTATCAACATCCCTACTTATCTCCCTAGAAACCGCAGCAACGCCCGGTGTGTACCATATTGAGAAGTCCTGAAGGCTCCTGACGGGTACCTTTGGCAAAACCATTACCTTACCGCCATATCTCCTAGACGCTTCTACGGCGATCTTAAACCACTTTTCTGATTCCTCACTCATCGCGGTATCATTAATGTTAGGATTTATATTGATTTCTTAATATTATTTCGACGTTTGCTCAATATAGTAAATTTATCATAAATATTTAGTTAAATATAGATGAATAATTATTCCACGATAACATGAACACTGCCCTTAGGAACTCTAATGATCACCTCATCACCTGGGCTCAATGGGATCCTCGATAGAACAGTGAGTGTGAGGTTGTTCTCTAAGGAGACCAGGGCTTGATAACCAACCCTCGTCCTAATGACCTCATTAACCGCACCCCTAAATACATTATCACCAATAGGGGCATGTACATCATCGTCTTTGAAAACCTCGATCCACTCAGGTCTAATGCACACATAGACGCCGCCTGACGCTGCCTCATTACTATGGAACTCAATATTACCAACCCTAATGATACTGCCATCACCAGTCATCTCGGCAACACCCCTAATTACGTTTTGAAACCCTAGGAATTGAGCCGTGAATACACTCCTAGGTCTCTCAAAGATCTGCGCGGGATCCCCCTCCTCTATCACTCTGCCCATGTTCATTATGAACACCTTATCAGCTAGCGAGTAAGCCTCATCCCAATCATGAGTTACGTGAATCACCGTAGTCTCATACCTCCTAGGCAACTCCTTCAATAGCGGTATTATCCTTTCCCTAGTCACCCTATCAAGCATTGAGAGAGGTTCATCCAACAGCAAAACCTTAGGTCTAACAACCAAAGCCCTGGCTAACACAACCCTCTGCTGCTCACCACCACTTAGATTAACAGCCTTCCTGCCCAATAAATGCTTAATACCAAGATCTTCAGCGATCTCCTCAACCAACCTACGCCTCTCACCACTGGGCACGCCCCTAAACCTAAGGCCATACTCTATATTCTCGTAAACACTCATATGATCAAAGACCGCATAACCCTGAGGCACATAGGAAATATCGCGCGCCTCAGGTGGTATCTCCGTCACATCCTCACCATCAATGAAAACCCTACCACTACTCACATTATATAAACCGGCTATAACCTTTAACAAGGTGCTCTTACCCGAGCCCGTGGGTCCCAAAACAACATTGTAACTCCTGCTGTTGAACACCGTGGTTATCGGCCCAAGCCTGAAGAACCTTAGGTTAACAGTAACATCCCTGAGCTCAACCGTACCCATGCCCACCACCTACGCTCAGGAGTAACCTGTATATCACGAATATCACGAGCATAACAGCCACAAGCGCTGCCGAAAACTCCACGGCATTTACTAGGCCTATGCCTACGTAACTCTCGTATATGTATACCGAGGCTGGGTAGACCAGGTTTTTACCGAACAATACGTAGTAGGCGACTATGAAGAGGGCACCTGCCTCCGACACGGACCTAGCCCACGAGAGTATAGCCCCTGTTGCCATGGATCTCCAAATCCTAGGCAATATTATTGTTGCGAAGACCCTAGCTGGACCAGCACCCAATGTCCTAGCCACAGCCTCCATCTCAGGATTAATCATCCTTATGGAGGTCTCCACAACCCTTATGTAATAGGTTGAGGAGAGGAAGGCCACAGCTGTCGTCGCACCCCATAGCGTATTTATGAAGTTTATACCGTGAGCCTTAAGTATGGGGCCCAGCCCGTACTGCGATGCGAAGGCTAGTACCACCATTATGCCGACTATTATGTGCGGTATCATTATAGGCACATCTATCACAGCATCAACAACACTCTTCGCCCTAAACTCATACCTAGCCATAACATAGGCCAGGGGAGTGCCCATGATTATCGCTATCACAGCCGAGAGGGTTGACATAACTACCGTAACCTCTATGGCCTGTACGAAGCTTACCACGGATAATGCCTTGGGTATCATTGGGAAGCCTAATACTATGAGGAGGGCCAGTGGGTATATTACTAGGATTGAGAAGATGAGTATGGAGAAGAGTAAAACCAGGATTAATAATATGTTTGATTTTATTTTTAATTTTAATGAGGTCATGCTAGGGCGCCATTCCCTAACCCTGGCTTGGGAATATTGAGGCATACTGTGGGTATTGACTCAATGGTGCAACAAAGGGTTTAATTACATTTGGCACCGCGCTGTAGTTTCCGTAAACAATGCCCGGCACTATTGGCTTAATGCCATTCTCCTCCATTATCTCCTGACCTATTGAGCTGAAGAGTAAGACTAGGAAGAATTCCGCAGCCTGCTTATTGGGTGCCTGGAATGGTATTGTTATTGTGTAAACCACGGGGTTGCAGGTGAACGTCTTTGTGACACCATTCTCAGTCCAGGTTACGCTAACCTGGTGGTAGTAATTAACGTAGCTTAAATTGCCGAGGTTTATGAAAGGTGGTAGCGTTATAAAGACCATGTTGTGATACTCCCTAGTCTGCGGTATTGCATTACTCTCGTACGCGGATAATACGAAGTCAACCTGCCCTGCCGCCATTAACGTTAATAGGTCAATCTCCGTATTCCTCAGCATGTACTTACTCGGGTTCGTGTATATGGCATCGTATAGGTAGGATGCATTATTGAAGAATGCAAGACCAGCCAGCTTAACCATGCACTGTGCCTGGTAGCCCGATGGATCTGTGAATGGGTTGGAGACGCCAACAACCGTGCTGCTGTTTAGTGCTATTATACTCCATATCTTACGCCAAGTCTCATTGTATTGCGCAGATAGGGGTGTGTATGATTGGGCTTGCCGCCAGAGCTCATAAACCTCCCGACCAGCCGTTGTATTTAAATTCACTATTATGACCATCTGCGTAACTCCAAAGGCTATCTCGTAATTTGTGTAATTAGGGAATAATACTGAGGGAATTGTCGTGGTATCCGCAGACGCCACAACACTAAATTGCCGTGTGACGACCTCTGTATGGGCAACCTCACCACTACCCTTAAACAATGGTGGCGCTATGGTTATGCCTGGGTACATGCTCTGCATGACTTTTAATATGTCGCCGAAGGCGAATTTCAACGTACCAGCCGCACCCACAGCAAAGGGCGCCATAGATACGGTAGGTTTGGTAACATAACCTATTGCAAAACCAACCACCAAACCCACTATTAAGCCCACGATTAACCAAACAGCGTTCCTACTTGCCACACGGACTGTTGTTTTTATTCAATATTTAAGTATTATCTATTATCTAATAATTGATAATTTAACGAATCCACTATCCCAATGAGACGTAGAAATAGATCGAATAGATAAAATGTAATTTAAGCAAAATAGAAGAAAGATGGTAATCAACGCGTAATTATTCAGGGGGTATCTCCGTATATGCTGCCGATATATCTATGCCATACCTCCTTAGGTTTATGTAACGAGACACTAGGTACGTTAATACCCCAAGTATGACTGCGCCTAACTCCACACCGTAGGCTAGCCAATTGCCTCCCCATATCTGTGGGTAGGCTAGAAACTCGTAGGTCAGGTAGGCCATGACACTCGCCATTAAGGCGCCAAATGATGCTAGCAATGCCCTGACCCTATTACCCATGTTAAATGATGAGTACCTCAGTGTGGCTATTATGATTGCGGCGATACCAACCACCATGTAGTATATTATTGCCTCAACAACGGCGCCGTATAATGCCGTGAACGTTTGGTATAGCATACCAGCCGCTGCTATTAGTGCTGCCGTTATGGCTAGGTCCGTTAAGTGTGCGTATATTGGTGTTCCAAACCTAGGGCTTAGGTACGCGAAGAGACTGGGCCAAACCCTGTCGAAGGCCAGGGCGAACCAATACCTAACAACAACAATAGCGCCATAGGCTAGAATGGCCAGGTACCAAGTAATTGATGATATACCAATGAACCAGCTCAATACAGCATTGCGTTGGGCGACCATGGCTACGGTCCAGAAGTTGATAATGCCATTCAAATCCGGATTCGATAGTGCAGCCATTGTGAATCTGAAGCCCATTGAGTAATACATGGCCTCAAAGCCTAGGGTTAAGAATACCAGTGTGAATAGGAATGCCAGTGGGACGTTCCAATTAATTGCGTTCCTACCCCTTATCTCCGCGGCTATGGCTGGTCCCGCGTTGAGCCATGGGTAAACGTAGATTGCAAAGAAAGGCAGCAACATGAGGATTGTCCCCATAGAGAAATAAGGTCCTGTGTAACTGAGGGCTACCTTGGAGTATGTATAGCCGGTTGGTAGTAACGAGGACACGGCGTTGATTATCTGGGCCTTGGGTGTAATGAATAATACTATTATTGCTGTCAGGAGGCCGAGGATCGATAATGTAGTTAATGCAGTCATAAGCTTAATGCCATACCTCGTTCCCAATATATTCGTTAACACAATAATAGCAAAGAACGCAATGGCTATACCCACCTCCTCAGGCACTGTCATTGGCACATTTATACCGAGGATTGGAAGCACGGACTCCAATTGCATCGCTGCTGCGAATGCTATTAGGGCGTAGTAGGTAAGGCTTTCTATTACAAAACCAAGCACGAGGCCATTAGTTAACCAAGCAAGCCTTGAACCCAAAGCCCTGCCCAGCCACACATAATCACCACCAACCCTTGGTATATACCTAATCAAGATCGAGTAAACAACGACCTGGGGTATTGCGAGGAGCGCTGCGATTAGGGATGCGTAGACTAGGTTAGCCCCCGCCACCGTGGGTAGTGAGGCTAGGGTAAAGCCTATTGTTGCCAGTGCAGCACCTACCGACATGTTGGCGATGTTTATTGAGACCGCATCCCAAAAACCAGCCTCCTTAACCAAACCCGTGGACTCCCTTACGAATACCCCATACTCCTTACTCATCATTACAACAATTATTTTAACTGATTAATAAATACTGCGCTTGTTTTATCGATCATTATTTAATCAAATAATTAAACAATAGAGAAAAGATTACTTAAAAACTAGGCATCGTCCATCTTCACCGTGTTTGAGGTTGAGGTTAAATACAGGGTTACGGACCACACCAATGTTAGGGATAAACTGAGGGAGCTTAACGCCAAGTTCCTCGAGCATACAGAGGAGACCGATGTATACTTCAATAGCCCGGTGAGGGATTTTGCAAAGACCGATGAGGCCCTTAGGGTTAGGGTTTATGGTGATGGTACCGTAGTGGTTACGTACAAGGGTCCCCGAATTGGTGATGTTGGCAAGACCAGGGAGGAAATAAACGTAGCAACCAATGACCTAGACAATACATTGGAGATGCTGAAGAGACTTGGCTTTAGGGAGGTGGCTAGGATAGTCAAGAGGAGGGATATTTACAACTATGAGAATTTCACGGTGTACCTAGACACCGTAGAGGGCCTGGGGAACTTTGTTGAGGTTGAGACTATGGTTAATGATAAGGGATTAATCGATAAGGCCACTGAGGAGGTGCTTAGGTTTGGTGATAAATTGGGCTTGAGTAGGGATTGGATTGAGAGGAGGACGTACCTCGAGTTAATGCTTGAGAAACTTGGCGTAAACAAACCTTAAAATTCTCGGCTAAGCCGTTAATTAGTGCATTTCGATAATGTGGTGATTGTGGAGGATAATTACAGGAATTTCTACCCAACATCACTTAGCACACCAATTAGTGACTTAATAATTGGTGGGCTTAGGTACTATGAACACATTGCCCTTTGGCTCATGAACATGGGCTTTGACGCGAAGATCTACGTGGTCACACGTGATTACCTATCACGTCTTTGGAGCGGTATTGCCGAATCATTACTATCCAAGGTTGGTCTGAGGTATTTCATCAAGTACGTACAAAATACCAGCGACATAAGCGGCCCCTCATTGATAATACATACCTCATTATTACCACGGATAGACACACTAAATAACCTAATCAATGGCATTGGCGGTGAGGTTAGGTGCGGCAATAGGGTGTTGCTGAGTTTTACTGATGATGGTGATGTGAATAATGTAATCGATAATTGCGACTTGCCAATACTCGATGGAATATGGTCCGTGATTAGATGGAATACCTACCTACTCCGTGAGAACTTAAAGTACCTCGTTAAATTAGTTGGCGATAAGGTTGTCGACTCCGATGTGTCGAGTAATGCCGTGATTGATGAAAAAGGTGGTAATGCCATCATGATTGGAGCAACAGTTGAATCCCTAGCGTACGTGAGGGGGCCTGTGTTATTGGGACCGGGCTCCAGGATCCTGCCCCATGCATATGTTAGGGAGGGTAGCGTCTTATACGCGCACAACGTTGTTGGTGGTGAAATCAAGAATTCGATCATGGACATGCACAGCCTTAAGGAGCACTTCAGCTACCTGGGTGACTCATACGTTGGCAGGTGGGTGAACATTGGGGCTGGCTCCGTGACCTCCAACCTAAAGAATACAATGGGTGTTATCAGGTATGGAGGAATTAACACTGGTTTGACTAAGCTTGGTTCTGTAATTGGTGATTGGGCTAAGATTGGTATTAACACCTCAATAATGAGCGGTAGGTACATAGGCCAGGGAAGTAACGTGCTTGGTCTTATTAGAGCTAATGTACCGCCGTTTAAATTGTGCATAAATGATGACTGTAAGGAGTACCTATTGGATAAGGTTGTTGAGGTTTACAAGAGATTTACGAGGTTGAGAGGGGTTAACGCTAATGAAAACGAGATATTATTAATACGCGCGGTCTATGACGCATCACTCCATGAAGCGCCTCTTTAACTCCCTCCTCTCTAACTCGTGGATTACGAGGACCAGCTTATCCATACTGCTTATTCTCGGTAGAAACTCCTCAATTTCGTCAATCCTAACCCTACTTGACAACGCCAACACCGCAAGCTTTCCATACCTGCTAACGAGTTCTGCAGTCCTGTTTATATGCTGAATCACCTCCTCATCCTCAGACCTAGCCCTCCCACTTCTCCACCTCTCCACGATTTGCTTAACCCTCTCCTCATCCATCCTCAATACGCCAAGTCTTTCTGAACCACAAACGGGGCATTTGGGTTTGTCTGGTAAGTCCTTGTTTCTTACGGAACTAACCCAACCACAGTTTAGACATACTAGCGTTACTGACTCGTTTAGAAGCCTTGCCTTAACACTCTCCCTAACCAACTTATCAAGTCTCTCTGGTGCCATGATTTCAAGCCTATGACTTATTTTATCCACAATCTCCCTACTCAACGGACTAAACTCACTCCTCTCAACAACCACAATCTCCCTATTCCTATTAAGGAGCGACTTTAGGAATAGGTATGTATTATCCAGATCAAAGTCCCTAGTTAATACCTCCTTAAGTGTTTCCGTAAACACTGGGGAGCCTCTATAGAGCTCGATTAGGCTCGTAATGGCTAAATCACTCAATTCCCTATCCTTCCTAATCACATTGAATCTCCTGGCAACGTGAACAAACTTCCTCTTAAAAATCCCGGTCTTCGTTATAGCCCTAATGGCATACTCAATGAATGTCTTATCGTCCATCTCCGCCACATCCATGATTGTTTGCGTGATGAGGCTTGTATCAATGCCAGGTCTGGGTAGTTGGAGTATTATGGCGTAGGCATCCTGCTGAACACCCACTGGGTAACCAAGCCTCTCCGTGAGAATCTCACCAAGCAATCTAGCCAACGTCCTGTTGACCAGGGTTCCACCATGCGTGTAGATGACTATTAAATCCCCAACGCGCTCAAGTAATATTGTTTTGTCTGATGGTATTGGTACATTACTCTCCAGGTGCTCCATCACCCTATTAACGATATACCTAACAGTATCCCTGGAGACCCCAAGCTTTGTTGTGAATAACTCCGTGGTGGTTTCGGGACTAACCTTAACCAGGTAATCACCGATCTCCCTCTTGATACTACCAACATCCTGAGCCACCTCAAAGGGTACGGGCACCTCCTCACCGACCCACGATGGTATTGCACCAACGGTGTCCTTGGCCTGCACCACATATATCGTATCACCAACGATCTTCTGCAGAACCCAGACACCTCCCCTAAACACGAACTTAATACCTGGCTCGCCATACTCAGCCACAAAGGCCTCGTCAAGCACGCCTATTGGCTCCTCATTTGCCTGGTTAATCACCAGGTAATGCTTTTCATCGGGTATCATCGACATTTGGTCAAAGAAGTACCTATACATCTCCCTACGAGCCCTAACACCGCCTGGCCTGAGTACGACACCCTCATCCTCTATGAAGTAGGCTAGCCTTGGATTTAACACATCGCTCATGAATCTGAGGACGCCCTTAAGCTCCTCAATGGTTAAATTCCTGTATGGGTAAGCCCTCCTCACTATGTCGTAGAGCTCATCCACACTCCACCTATTCTTAATCATCAATAGACTAACTATTTGGTGAACAAGCACATCATAGGGCTTCTCCGGAATTTGGGTAAACTCGAGGAGTCCCGCCTTGGCCCTATTTATTATCGCCACCGCCTCCAACGTATCATTCAAATCCTCCGTTATTACGACACCCCTGGGCACCCTATCAAGCCTATGCCCACTCCTACCAATCCTCTGCACAAGCCTGACAATCTGGTGCGGTGATACGTATTGTATCACGAAATCAACACGACCAATGTCTATACCCAACTCAAGGCTTGACGTCGCTATGACAGCCCTCAACTTACCATCCTTAAATGCCCTCTCCGTAGTCGCCCTGGAAACCCTCGAGAGGGAGCTGTGGTGTATCCCAACTGAGTCGTAACCGAGCATTGCAAGCCTATACATCAGTAATTCAGCCATTGACCTGGTGTTTACGAATATTATTGTGGCGCCATTCTTACTAATTAAGTCCTTAATGACCTTAAGCCTAGCCACAGCCTCTGGGTATAGGTACATGTTGTCGGCGATCTCCTCATCTTCCTTAGAAGGCGTTGGGTGTATAACGTCTATCTTCATTTCCCTAACTATACTCGATTGAACTATATCGCACTCTCCATCATCACCAACAAGGAACTTTGCAACCTCCTCCGGACTACCGACCGTCGCTGATAAACCGATTATTTGTGGTTTTTTACCAATTAACCACTTAATCCTCTCAAGGGTCAACGCGAGCTGTGTCCCCCTCTTGTCCTCAGCAAGTTCTTGGATTTCATCAACTATGATCCACCTAAGCTTCATCAAATGCTCCCTAAGCCTCTTACCGGAGAGCATTGCCTGTAGGGTTTCTGGCGTGGTTATGAGCATTTGTGGAGGGTTCTTACTTTGCCTAACCCTATCGCTTTGGTCCGTATCTCCATGCCTAACATCAACCTTAATACCAACCCTCTCACCCCACCAAATGAGCCTATCGAGCAAATCCCTATTCAACGCCCTCAGGGGCGTTATGTAGAGTATGTAGATACCCTTATCAGTAAACTCACCCCTATCTAACCCCCACCTAAGCATTGAGAGCACAGGCAATACGGCAGCCTCCGTCTTTCCACTACCCGTTGGTGCTATCACCAACACATTACGGCCATTGAGTATCTTAGGTATAGCCATCCTTTGAGGCTCGGTTGCCTTCAAAAACCCCCTCTCAATTAATGCGGATTGGATTATGGGGTGAAGTAGCCTATAAACATCATCCAACTCCCCATTACTTAGAGAAGCCTTAGCGCCATCATTGCTGCTCATTCGTCAACACTATACAAATAACACCACGAACCCCACCCATTTTAAACCATTTGCTTCAGTTAAAGTGAAAGACATAACCACAAAACCTATAAATAATTTATCATCAATAATATTGAAAACACGAAAACCTTCACAACAATATCCTTAATAAGCCCAAGCCAACAATTAGGTTTAATGCTTAAATGCAGTGCCTGCGGCTCGAGCAGGGCTACGGTACTCATAAATGGAAGACCATACTGCACGTACTGCGGTGCGAAGATACTGAGGAATCACTTGGTAAGGACGTTGATTAATATGAAGAGGGAGGGATTAATAACATCGATAATAAGGGTCGAGGATTACGCCGACGCCTAGGTGAGGAAACTATAATAAACCTAAACTGTAAAGCGAGGGATAATGGTAAGTAAGTTAGTAATCACTTCGTTATTGATAGGGATAATCCTCATTTTATCGATTACGCAAGCAACGGCATACGCACAACAACCAAGCGTTGTTGTGAAGCAATTAAATAGCGCCATCAACAAAGCCCTAAGCAAGTGCGGCATAACGGTCAATAAATTCGTTGTGACAGAAACCGTGGAGATGTCAAATAATACATTAATTATTAATCTTGGTTTAAGTAATAATTACAATGTTGAATTAACAATGGACTTAATAGGTAACGCGATGCCCATAGGTGGCGTAAATATAACGGTGTTTACAAACAATGGTGCGGTTTGCTACCAGGAATATGCACCCATAGAAACCATGTCAGGTAACTATAATTATACGGTATTGAGAGCAAGGTACTTCGTAGAGGTGATCTCGTTTGTAGGCGCCACACCAATAATCACAAATAGCTCAAACTCGCTGATAACCTATGGCACAACAATGAGATCCGCGGTTGTTATACCCACGGCAGTGGGCCATGTTGTGTGTAATACGGGTGAATTAACGCCAGTATACATGGTAACTGTACTTAATAAGCCAATAATGTACTTAATCCAACCAGGAACTCCCATAAGAAACCTGCTCTGTAGGTATAGTCAAAACGTGAGCGTTAGCTACCTATTGATGTATATCCTAATTGGGGTTGCGTCGGCCCTCATTTATATGGCCGTGTTGCTGATCGTAAAAGTTTTGCGTTCACCTATTACTTAATAGCCACTCACCCAAGGCTCTGAACGCCTTTGCCCTATGGGATAGCTTGTTCTTAACCTCAATACCTAACTCAGCGAATGTCCTATCATAGCCTGACGGTATGAATATTGGGTCGAAACCAAAGCCTCCGGACCCCCTTGGTTCCCGTGATATTGAACCACGCACAACGCCCGTGAATAACCTGGTAATGCCACTAGGCCCACATACACCGACTACGGATTTGAAGTACGCGGATCTATCGTCAACATCACTCATGAGCTTTAAAACACCCGTAATCCCTATTGTCTTGTAGACGTAGGATGAGTAAGGACCTGGAAAACCATTTAATGCATTTATGAATAGACCGTCATCCTCGACAACGAAGTAGTCATGTATCGAACCTTCACACACATGCTTAAGGGCATGGCTAACTATATCCTCTAGGTTTTCGCTTTGGATCTCGAGCTTCTCATGTATGGTGTCTAGTTGTAGTTCTATGCCGTACTCTCTAAGTATTGATGATGCCTCCAGGAACTTACCCTTATTACCCGTTACGAAGAAGACCCTCATTTTAACCTGGGTTTGTTTTTGGGAATAAAAAATATTTTACTGCGATGCCACACCACTATAGTCGAGAACCTTCTTTAACAAATCACTCTCTGGTGGGACACCTATGAACTCCACATTACCAACATCTTGATCCTCCCTTCTAAGTATCACGGTTGGTACAGCGGACACCTGGTACATATCAGCAATGTCTCCCTCCTCGTAAGCCTCTACTGTTGTTGAGATTACCTTACCCTTACTGTCATAGGCAAACATGTTTGCCATGAGCACCGCATATGGGCAATATGGGCATGATGGAGTAACCACCGTCATGACCTCAACCCTCTTATCAGTACCCGAATTAATTAAAGCCTCAAGCCCCTTCTTGGTCTTAGGCCTGAGCTTCGTTTCACCCAGTGAAATTCTCACTATGGTCTCTATGAATGCCCTAACCTCCTCACCAAGTGGTGCACCGAGGTACCTAATTGCACCATCCAGCAAGTAAATGATTGGTACCCTCTGTGGCTCAACCCTGTACTTTGTGAATGCATCACTGTTCTCCTCATACCTCATTTTCTTAACAATAAGCTTTCCAGGTGGTGCCAGGTCGGCGAGTAGGTCAAGTAGCTCCTCCGTTGGTACGCACCAGTTGGTGTCCCTGTTACCGCAGGTATTGCTTGTGAAGAATAATACCTCCACCGTATCCTTCATTTGCGATAGTATCTCCCTTATTATCTCCTTGGTCTCCTCATCAACCTCTATATGAGGCACCTCTACGGTACCCTGTGGCTTCTCAAAGGGTGTTGCGGACATTCTATCTCCGTAAGACCCCAACCCCTATAAAAAGCCTTTTTGCCCATTATTTTCCAATGACCGAACCCATACACCATAAAGTAGGCTTATCATTCACTCCTCTTTTTACTCTTCCTCCTTCCCCTAGCCCTCTTAGCCCTGGTTCCGCTTTTTGCTGCCTTAGCCTTCCTTTTCCTCTTCCTCCTTGCCTTACGCCTCTTAGCCTTTTTTGCCTCCTTGACCTCACTCAAGACCTTATTAACCAACTCACTAAGTATTCCATCCTCGATCCACCTACCTGTCTTATCAATCTCAAGCTCTATAACATCACTCACTAGGAGGTTATTGACAAGGTCTGCACTGATTAACAATACCCTACTCAATGCCTTACCCGTATCCATGTTCAGTATTCCCGTGAATTCTTCACCCAATCTCTCCTTGATATACCTCCTCAATTTTCTATATCTATCCTCACTGAATCCCTTAACGTAGAGCGCCTCCAATACAGCATTTTGATCATCCTTAACGAACATAACCTTAATGTCATCACCACCAACCTCCTTAATTACCTCCACGGTAGTGCCAATGCAGTAATGACTAAATAAGCTTTTCAGCACTTAAAGGATTCGTCACCACTCGGGGAGGTGAAGCATCATCACATTATGTTATGGCGTTAACCTCCTATAAATACTTTTATATACCAACATGGTTTACATAGGTTTGGTGATGCAAGGACTTAAGTGCTGATTTTGGTGAGGATGAACCCACGAACTGACCCTTACCATCTCATCCCTATTACAGGAAGAACCAAACCCTATTCCTGGAAACAAAACAGGGATTTAAGAGCCAACGCATTATAAAAACAAACGGAAAGTCTCGCCTTCCAGGGGACGGGGTAAAATAAAGGACCATCCCAGCAATCAAGAAACTACTCTCGCACATAGTTGGGCCGCAACCAAGTAGCCCGAAAAAGCGGTGCAACTCAAGATCCAGGAAAACTACCGTCTCTGGAAAAGACGGTTAGACGAGACCTAACCTACTGAGTAAATCGTACGCGTTGTACTCAGGTGATAATTTAACGTAAGCCTTCTTCTCGCCGGTCATTGTTATTATTGTGTTTACTCTCTCAACCTTAACATTGTACGTTTTCTCCACATAATCCCTAATCTCCTTCTTGGTGGCGTTCCTTGGGACTATTATGGTTATCTTATTCTCCCTCTCGGCAAGCCTAAGGCTTTTCTCTGTTAGTACGAACCTGGTTATCATGGTGATCACCCCATGAACAAGCCCCTACGTAACTCCTCAATTGCACCCAGAGTCCACAGCGTCAACCTACCAGGTACACCACCCGGCGCTAGGTGTAGCACGCTTAGGTTTCTCACGTAGATCGCGTCAACCCCTGGTAAGTTCTTGGCAACCTTTATTACTGGGGCATCGATTGTTGAAGTCACAATCAAGACACTCCTGCCCTCCTTATACCTCCTACCCCTCATCTTACCCTTGCCAGACCTAATCCTAACGCCCTCGGCGACTCTCTCCACATCATCCCAAAGACCTAGTGTAATGAGTATCTTCCTGAGATCTGACGTAATGCCCACCCTCTCTACATCGTTACTGACAACAAGCGGTATCTGCGGAACCCTATCCACAATGTGTCCCCTGGCGATGACCAAGTCCTTAATGGCCGTCGCAGCTATGGCAGACCTAATGGCCTTCCTACGCTCCTTCTTATTGATCCTCTCATGAAGAATCTTCTCAACCTTAGGTGGATGGGCCCTCCTGCCCTTAACCACATTCGGTGCAAACCTCGCCGTCGGCCACAGGCTACCCTTAACCCTAGGCACCCTAGCTAACCCGAGCCCAATACCAAAGCTTATCGCAGTAGTCCTCTTACCAGCCATTGGATCGGTACCCTTAGGCTGTAACCTAGCCGTTATTGCGCTCAGGTATGCCCTAAGCACGAGGTCGGGTCTCACGGGCTCAAGGAACTGTGGAGGCAACGTCACCTCACTAATCGCATTACCATCAATCCCGAATACCTTAACTACGGTGGGCACCGTGTATAGGGGCTTGATGAATGGTGATAGGTCCTGACTCACCATGCTTATGCACCCTGTAGTGGTTGTGTTGATAACCACACTATTTGAACCTTACCGGTTGGGTATGTGGATGGCCTAGGCCTTACAGGAAACCTCAGCGTCACAAGCCTCTTTATAACACCAGGTATTGAACCGTCCAGGACTATGTATGGGCCCTTAATGACACCATAGTGCGGAAAGCCTGACTTTGGCGTTATCTCCGTCCCGTTAAGCCCTATTCTTAGTATCCTCTTGTTGTATTCAACCCTCTTGTGAAGACCCATTTGGCCAGGTCTTGGTGTTGTGAAAGTTAATGCTGGGTTTTGTGGACCGATCGCCCCAATCCTCCTATGCCCCTTCCTATGCTTATGCCACTTCGGCAGTATCTTAACATTAAACCTCTTAACAACACCCTGTAAGCCCTTGCCCTTGGTTATTGCCGCAACATCTACATACTGACCCTCGCTGAAAACATCATTCACGTTAACCTCCTTACCCAGCAGCGAGTCTGCGTACTTAACTATTTGGTTCATATCATCCACACCACCAATGGGTATCTCGAGTATCTCTGGGGTTTTCTTACCAATACCGCTGAGCCTTGGTTGTGTCGACACGATGGCTCTAACCTCCGTAATGATGTCTATGTTATCAAGTACTTTCTTCATCATCTCCTCCTTATTGAACTTATCAGGCAAGGTAACGACCCTCCTAAGGATGTCCTTAGGAATCTCGGGAGACCAAACCTCGCCGAGGCTGAGCTTCAGGTTCCTCCAGGGGTCATAGTAATAAGCCCTAAAGGCCAGTACCTTGATTGGTGGCGCATCAAGCATTGTCACAGGCCTTATGATCTCCTTACCGTAGAAGGGGCTTGTTGGTCTATCATCGATAATTACGGCATGTGCCATACCAGCCTTATAGGCTACGAAACCGAGAAGCATGGGCTTACCCGCGTGTGGATCCGGCCATACGCGGAACTTAGCCACCAACGACTCTGCACGCTTCCTTGGGTAGTAAGCCATGGATCCGCGTTTAGGTCTATGAATCTTTAAACCCATATCTCGAACCTACGTAGTTGTAACCCCCTTTTTTAAAGATTATTAGTTACCCTGTACGTTGCAGAGGTACCGCGCATGCGCCATTATGGTGAATCACGTAAATATCGAAATATATTAAGTATGGAGAGTACGGCTATCACAGCCTCCTCAGTCCTCACGGTCTCAACACCCTGCCCAGGTATGAAGTTTATGAAGGGGTACTTCGTCAACATGCTATCCAAACCCTCCGCCCTAAGTATCTCATCAACCCCATGGTATGGAGAACCAAAGATAACGAGCAACCTATCCCTACCCATGTATTCCCTTAGATCCTTAATAACCCTCTTAATATCTGCACCCTCCTTACCCGTTAGGATCACATTACCGTATCCACGTAAAACCTCACCCAAACTTCCAACCTCCACGTCAAAGCCCCAATAAATATTAAGCCTATCCCTAGGAACCACATGGGCTCTGTACGTATCGTCCCTAGTCGTTGGTGCATCGATTTGAACAACAACCCTACTGCCTATAGGCATTGGTTTGGGAACCTTCGCGTAAACTCCATCCCCAATCTTAACTATTGAGAAGTAACCATCCCACCTAACGACAATCCCCTCCCTAAACTCACCCCTCTCTGGTTTACCCTCGGGCGCGTGATTCGGGGTCTTCAACGGTGGTAGTAGTCCTGCGTACCTGAGATCCCTATTTAATTTGAATAAATCCTTCCTCAGGTATGGCGGTGTTGATAGGTACTGCAGATTCCTTAATATGAAGTCAGCCCTATCCCTCTCACCAGCAAGTTTATGCTTGTAAATGAGGACCTTATTGACTTGGAATATCGCGGCACCCCTACCAACATACCCAATCTTCCTCACGGCCTCCCTATCGTCAGGAACCTCGGCAAGGAAATCGCTGGGTATTGCAATGTCTATAATGGGTTTAAGCCTTGTAACCCTCATTTTAACACCAAATTTGTGTGACAAACTAATTATTTCTTGCCTCCCTTAGCCTGCTTACTCTGCTGTTGCCCAGTGGTTTCAGTAACGGCCTTACCCAACTTCCTCTCCTCCTCCTCACTCGTCATGAATAAACTAGTCCTTTGTCTGCCGCCCACGGATTACGAAATCGCGTAATAATTTATAAGCTTTATTTAATGCCTCACTCCTTCCCAATCAACCTCTTAAGTCCTGGGTAAATCTCGAACAATTGCTCCTGCAGCGCCAGCGAGTAGTACTGTATTATTATCTCAACAACCAGTATCAAACCAATCCCACCACCAAAGACACCAGCTATGTCGCCAAGGGCTGCGATTATACCAACAATTAAGCCACTAACTATTGTGAGTATTCTAATGTACCTATCGAGGAACCTAGCAATGACCTTGGGGCTGGCCCTGAAGCCCGGTATTTGCATACCACCCTGGATTATGTACCTAGCCTGATCCTCAGCACTAAGTCCAGCAAGGCTGACCCAGACCATGGCGAAGACCATGGATAAGACTGCGTACATCACTATGTGAACCGCGATGTATGCCGCATTTATGTTCGGGGGAACAACCGTGAAGTAGTAGAGTAGGGAGTTGGGGCAGGGTATTAATTGCCCGGTGGGTCCCACATGGGCACACGCAATTAGGTTAAGTAATGGGCTGGCATTGGCCCTATTATACGCACTCCACACTAGGGTTAATCCCTCACCTATTAGGTAGACTGTGTATGCCGTAAAGATTATGGGTAGGACTGAGACGTACATGAGCTTTAACGGCACAGAGAACCTATACCCCCTATACTGAACGAGGGCCACGGGTATTGAAACCTCCATCAACTCCAGATAAAGCACGATCAGGGCCAGGGCTATGGTTGCTATCAACCCCGTCAAACT
Organism: Vulcanisaeta sp. EB80; assembly: GCF_002078205.2. Classification (NCBI taxonomy): domain Archaea; kingdom Thermoproteati; phylum Thermoproteota; class Thermoprotei; order Thermoproteales; family Thermoproteaceae; genus Vulcanisaeta; species Vulcanisaeta sp. EB80. The sequence continues at coordinate 30,211 of NZ_LCWN02000002.1, read as the reverse complement.
CGGCAGGTTTGTTTGGTATAGGATGCTCACCAAGTAACTAAGCTTACCACCCAACGCGTAGTAAATAGCCGTCGCAAGGGCCGGTATTACGCCTAGGGGCATAGTCGCCCCTGTGGGTATGAACGGTGTAAAGGCCTCTGCGAACATTTGCCTAATTATGGTGACCAATATGAACAGCGATATACCACTACCGAGACCCCACCCCTTGGATATCATATCATCCATCAACACTATTATTACCGTGGCCAGGAACAACTGAAGCACGATTAATGAACCATACAGGAAACCTGGACTGAATGGAACCAACTGTCCACTCACCACGAGGGCTACAGCCTCGAGAAGACCGAGTGCTAGGGATAATAGTTTCAGTAGTGCATTGAATTTCGCCTGATCCTCTGGATCCTCCATGTCTATGTTTATCATGTCCGAGAAGACCAGGATTTCCAGGATTATACCAGCCACAACAATTGGCGTTATACCCAACTGGGCCAAGGTGCCGAAACTAATACCAAGTATTGCCGCTATCGCTGGTGATGCAAAGAACGAGGTTTTAAAGAGTCCGTAGAGGGGGGTTATCGACATCAGTAGGTAAACCGTTATGGCAAGGAAGGTCCAGAGAAGCCTAGACCCCATCCCGAGGGCTTCCCTTGGTTTAGGTACCGTGGGCATGTAACGTAGTATCGGCTCCACAGCGTCGATGAACCTGCGCCCACCATCAGGCATGCACCACACCCTTAATTAACTCTACAGAACCTCCCGCAGCCCTAATCTTCTCCTCAGCCTTCCTAGAAACCCAAACGGCCTTAACAATAATGGGCTTCGTAACCCTACCCCTACCCAACAACTTGTTGAAGCCTAACTTCGTTAGGTCAACCACGTACTTACCATCAACGACCTGTACTAAACCCTTACTCACAAGCTCATCTAGTAACGACTCTAGCTCGCCAACATTGATACCGAGCCTAGCGGCAACTAGTGCGTTGGGTTGTTCAAAACCGTGCTTACCATAGAACGGATAACCGCTGGAGTCCTCAGCATACTTCATAACAAGCGACCACTTGTGCTTATGAAGGCCAGACCTACCCCTACCACCGCTAGAGCCGCTCTTCCTATGCTGGCCAACCCTACCCCAACCATGCGTCCTATAGCCCCTATACTTCCTAACCTTCCTCTCGAATCTCCTAACCATGATCGCGATCGAATACCCAAAGCCCTTAATAAGTTTTTACACCCCACACCGCAGTATTTAATGCGGAGGAGCCCACGGCATTAATGAGGTAGTGCGGTTGCAGGGCCATCACCGCGTTAATAGTTATATTATGGAGGTTAGAGTGAGTATTGGGTAGTAATCCTATAATAATTAATTATAGCATCTTGAGTATTAATTCATTGATGGCAATGCCCCTATAACCCAAGTCGCCACCCTCGTTGAACCCCTTCTTAATATTCCTAAGTCCACCCGATGGCGGATGCAATCTGAAGAAGGGCTTTAGCTTTGGTATACATAGCACCTTATTACCAGACCTTGGCCATTGCTCAGTCTCAGGGCAGGAGAGCCTCTCGACTTCGCCAAGTACGTATGCTAATGCAAACTCCTCAATGCTTGACCAACCATACTTCCTAACCCACTCATCCGTCAAGGGCTTGTCACCAACGAGCCTACCCCTCTTCCTCAACAACTCAGCCAGTGTGTCTGCGTCTATCTCGCCCCATGTGACCCAATCCTTAACCATACGTAACATGCCTAGGTAAGCCGGTCTCTCATCAATCACAACACACGTATACCTCCTCCTCAACCTTAAGAGATCGAGCGTCCTCTCAACATCTGGTGATGTATCAGCAAGGCCCCTAAGCCTTATGACCGCTATCCTTGAATACGGTGAACTCCTAATGGTCTGGGCACCCTCTTGAACCTGCATGATTGAGCACGTACTGACCCACGCATTATTAAATTTTAGCCCTCATGAATGCTTATATTGAGAACGCGTATGTACTCCTCAATGCATTGTATGTTGCCTTGACTAGGTTATGCGTGGTCCTGGTCTCGCCCCACGTATACGACCAAACATCCTTAATACCAGCCAACCTAAGAACGACCTTAGCAGCATCAGCCGCAACTAAACCAACACCCTTAGGTGCTGGTATTAGCATTACCGTGACACTGCCACTCTTGCCCACCACCTTGAACGGAACACTATGAGGTTCATCACAGGAACAATGCCACGACCCACAACCCCTCCTCACCGGCGTTATGTTCAACTTAGCCTCCCTAATAGCCTTCTCTATCGCCTGATTAACCTGCCTACCCTTACCCATGCCCACTCCCACGTAACCATCCTCGTTACCAATAACCACGGCCACCTGGAACTGACTAACCTCACCAGCGTCAGTCTGCCTCTGGACAATATTTATACTAACAACCTCATGCTTGAGGTTTGGCAGGAAGAAGTCAATTATCTCGGGTTCCTTAATGGGTAGGTTGAGCCTGAAGATGTCGTCAATCGACTTAACCTTACCCTCCTTAACCATCTTACCAATCCACGTCTTAGGTTGCCAGGCCTCAATAGTCGATTCAGCACTCATTGACCAAGCCGTAACTGGGAAATTTAAAAATATTAGCTTACATGCACGGCAACACCTTGGCGGTTGTAAGTGGCTTATTAATTGAGGTGAGGATTATTAGATCAGTATGGCACTTGATAGGTTGATTGCGGAGGTGATACTACTCGTGGGCTCCCTATACCTAGGTTACACATTATTCACAGTGGTCAACCACATGGGCATCGCCATTACATTCATGAGGAATATAAATGAAATAGGCAGTACAAGCATATACGTGCCTGATGCCGTGATCGTAAACAACGGTTCCGTAAACCAACTATACCTAGTGATCTATAATAATGGTCGCATGCCAATAAGCATAGAGAGAATATACCTAGTGGGTGTTAATGGGACGATTCCCATTACAATGAATAACACGGCATACCTAACGCCAGGCAACTACGTAATCCTGCACCAACAGGTGCCCTATACGCAATGTAGGGTGTACATAACGTTTTGTATAGCGAACACCACCATCTGCATGGTTTATAGCACCAACACAACGAATTACGTACTGTCCCAGCCTTAATTAACCATTACTGCCTTAAATACTAACCTGAGAACAAAATATTGATGTATTACCAGAGTAATACGGATAAAAGGGATAGACGAAGAAGGGGCGACCTAAGTGGTCCAATCTACACGATATTGATGATAGTTTTCGTGGTTGTGGCGGCAATAATGCTTTATAACTACTTCCAATCAAGAACCTCGGTACTCACGACACAGGCACAACTCAGCATTGTGAATCCGCAATTGGCAGGTAATGTGTACTCAATCACCGTGGAGAACATAGGGACAACACCAATAACAATAACATCAATAGAGATATATCCACAAAACTCACAGACGCCAGTCGTATCACAAACACTGAACACGCAATTAAACCCGGGGGAGTCGACCAGTATTGTTGGGACGTCACCAACACAATTCGTAACAGGAAGTAACTACATAGTGGTTGTTAAGGGACAAACACCAAATGGTCAGGAGGTTGCGGTTGAGTCAATAGCCCTCTCACAGTGATGAGTTAACTCCCATTTCAGTCGTGCTTAAAATTTCATCAGTGGCTTATATCTCTTCCTGAGGATTATGATTATGATGAGCAATTACACCGTGCCAGTGCGACTAGAGGGTTTCGTATTTAGGGTTCCTGTTTCCATAGTCAATAAGGAGGACGCTTATTACTACCTGGTCAAGGAGCCAAGGTGTGACAACCAATGCACTAACCTGAAGGCTAAGATCATAGATTCAATGAGGCAGAGAAACCAATCATTACAGGACGCAATAAACGAGGTGCTCAGTAATGTGGGTGATAAACAAGTCGTTGAGGCTGTGTTATACCACATAATGCGTGACCTAAGGGGTTACGGCCCAATAACAGTGCCGCTTTTCGATCCAGACATTGAGGAGGTGGAGTTGAACAATTGGTCCCACCCAATAACCGTAGTTCACAGGGATCTTCCAGGAATTAGGTTAATCACAAACATCAGGTTTAACTCCGAGGTGGAGGCTAAGGACTTCATAATGAGCATGAGCAAGAGGGGATTACCAAGATCCGTCTCCCTGCTAAAGCCATATATCGAGACAATACTGCCCGAGGGACATAGGTTCACGGGAACCATTGGTGAAATAACCATAGGCCCAACATTCAGCATAAGGAAATTCCCACCAAAGCCAATGGCACTCGAGGAGTTGGTAAGCAGGGAGATGCTAAGCCCAAGCGCTGCCGCCTACCTATGGTTGATGGCTGAGTTCAGGGGCTTTATAATGATCAGCGGGCCCATGAGCAGCGGAAAAACCACATTACTAGGCGCAATCGTCAGCAAACTACCGATGTACGCGAAGATAATCACGATAGAGGACACACCGGAAATACGCATACCACACCCGCACTGGGTCAGGATGTTCACGAGGGATGGTGATGATGACAAGTCTAGAATCGAGATGTTCGACCTAATAAAACTAGCCGTTAGGTATAGGCCAGACTACATAATTGTCGGGGAGGTCAGGGGCGAGGAGGTACACGCCATGCTCCAAGCCTCCGCACTAGGTCACGGTATGCTAACCACATTCCACGCATCAACACCAGAGGAACTAATGGTCAGACTCACAAGCCCACCGCTAAACGTAAACGCTGGCAACCTACAATTAATATCAACCGTAGTATTCACAACAATAAGGAATGGAAAAAGACTCGTAACAGACATAGTGGAACCAGCAATGAACAACGGAAACCTCGAATTCAAAAGCATACTAACAAGCACAGGCGAGGTAGACATAGGGAAAAGCCAAAGACTAAAAATCCTCAGCAAAACATACGGAATAAACATCATGGATGAAATTAAAAAACGAGAGAAACTACTGAAGAATCACGCCAATACTGAATACGAAGTTGAAGAAATTACAACAGAAGAATAATTATCTTTACAAGGAATAATTGTAGCATATACCTCCACCATTAATGGCCATTAAATAAATACACAATTCCAGGTAACCACTCACCGAAAGCGCTGACTCACCGCAGTGCGGATCATAATCAGCGCCCAAGAATAAAAGAAGAAAAACAGAATTAAAAAGTATATAGTGACATGGAACTATTAAAGAAACAGCTAAGCGCTCTGCCATTCCTTCTCTACATAAATAATAAGTAATATAAGCCAATGAATTCATACTTTACTACGTGTTTTCAAACATAGTAACGAGTAAATGTAGAAATGTTAAAGAGCATGTGGGGTTTATGAATTTATATGGCACTGAGTTAGAGGTTGTCGAGCGCCGAAGCGGTACCAGGGGTTCAGATTATTACTACGTCCATGACGGGTCCTTCTTTATACCCATTAGCGCTGTACCCGGTGCTAGGTTAGTCAGCAAGGAGCCAGGTAGGAGGATTGAGCTTACCTATAAGGTACCAACATCATCTATCAAGGGTCCTATACTACACGTATCCTTCAGTAACAGCGGTTATCCACTTTTTGAAATATGCACATTAAGTAATAACTCCATGCAGTGCTGCATATGTGATTGTGATGAGGATTCGGCTAAGGTGCTCCTAAACATGTTCAAGTTATCTAAGGATGAAGTCTACCTAGTTAGGTTTTATATGGATACTGTAAGTCCCTTAATTAATGATATTAAGTCAGTAATGGTAAGGTCAAAAACCAGCGATATTAGGTTCGGCGGATATGCGGAGCGACTTAGAGAGACTTTTAAAACGCCTTATTTCTCATTGCTCACATTGATGGCATTACCTGATGAAAAGGGTAGAATTCAGTCAATTGAGGTTAGACTTAGTCACATTGCTGAACTTTGGGTTTTTACGAAACTTATTGAGGTTATTGATGGGGAAACACTGGATAGATGGGTTATTGAGGGATTGACGATTAATTCCCCTGGCAATAATTGGTGGATTGAATTTATGAGAAATGAACCCATTGCATTCATTAAATCAAGGAGAAACAACGAGGAATACACTATTTACTACCAACCAAGCATATAGCCACATGTACTCCAGTCAAGTGAGGAATACGATGAATTACGCAGAAGAGGCATTAGGAGCGCCGTGCCCGATTTCGTGGTTTCCAGGGGCATTATCAGAGAAGGGGTTGGTTAGGGAACTATAGTCTAAATCAGCCACCTCAATTAATCATCGAGGTTAAGGCTGGATTAGAAAGAACCCAATAGGCTGGGCCCTGAGTATATAATTAACCAATTAAATCAATAGGTACTTACTAAAACCAAAACACCTAATGCTCACCGTACTTCGAAGATGAACGATGAACTGGCAAGAAGGCTTAAATTATTAACGATGCATTAAACAAGCGAAAGGAACTCGAAGAACTTATCAGCGACTTACTATTAAGACAATAGAAATGTAATGATAACGACAACAAACTAAGATTAGGAATTACGATGAACAAGTGAGTTTAATGAATCAGTATTACTGTTAGGAGCAATGATTTTGTGATTTAGGCTTGCCCCCGTGGGTGTAGGTTTGTGGGGCCGCTTGGGTGAGCATATCTGCGGCATGATATCTTTTCGGGTCACTGTCACCATGATGGTATTTAAACAATTCAACAAATCGTAAAAAATCGACTTGCGGCATATCTTTATTGTAATATCGCATGAACACTTCTGAACGCACTCTCTTCATTGGATGCGCCAGATATTGTCGCAACTCCTCATACAGCTGAATCGCTTGGTAACCTCGGAATCGCAACACACTACTTCTTACTCCTTTTTTCCCCAACGCAATTGAGCCCGTAATACCTAGTCTTTCATGAATTATGTCTCTTAAAAACTCTAAAAACTTTGTATCGGCGGAAGCTATATCTATTTCGAACTTATATTTACGTTCCTGCTTATCTACTGTTACCGATCCATCTGTATCGATTAGGCCACTTACATACTTTCGTAACTCATCCATATTAAAGCTACTTATTATTTCATAACCCTCGTACCATGGCCACGCCTTTTTCGATAATTCGACATAAAATCTTACGTAGATTACAGTAGGCGTCCTTCTCCTCGTCGAAAATTCAACAGTCGGCATTCTTATTCTTCGCATTAGCTCTTCGAAATACAGAACCCCCATTGTACTTGTTGTACTTGCTGATATCTCATAACAGCATGGCATTGTTGGCTTTACATATACGTCACCATGCGCTGCGCCTAACATGTACGTGTCGTTTACGGTGAGGCGGTGCAAAACCTTTATCCACGCATGTGGGTCTATGCCATACGTGATAAGTTCATCCACGTTGATGCCGATGTATCTCCACATGATGTTGCTCATCATGATTTCGTTCCAACCGAGCCGCCTCCTCAGCATTTCCTCGATTTCCTCCACGAGCCTACTCCTCCCCGCCCCACCGGCCGTGGGTTTGCGGGGTGTTCATGGTGGCTCACCCATTGAAGCATTAGATGCATTAGGCCCCAGCGGGCTTGAACGCCCGCCCCAGGACGGCGTTGTTTTAAAGTCGGCCCCCACACCCACCAACGGGGCCTGGGTTGGTGAGCGTAGGAGCCCCACACTTTCGTCTTTAGTTTTGACGCCCATACTGGGCCACCAGACCCAGCGGGCCCCGGCAGGTTTCATGCGTGGTAGCCCGGTAGCCGCCCTTACGGGCGACACCCGGGACACACGCACTACTCCCCACCGGAGCCCCAAACCACCACCCAACCCAAAACTAAAATCAAGGATGAGGATTGGATTAGGATGGTTGGCGGGCCCCGGTGAGGAGACCCACCGAAGCCCGCTGGGTCTGGTGGCCCAGCCCCGCCCGGCCCCAAAGGCGGGGCAATATCTCTTCCTTGCCTCAACCTTATAACGCTTTCGTCAATACCACTCCTAGCCAATTGTTCCAGCGCGCCTAGGGATAACTTACTCTTATCCCACTTATTGGGTCAATTACCCAATAATTGTTTTATTCCTCGAATTGTGAAACAGTCATTTGTTCTTCGTGGTGTTTCAATCACTTGTTGGCTTTTGTTTCCTCAAGCCTAGGGTTTGCTTTCTCTTATTCATTTCCTCGCTTGTGGCTTTGAGTTTTTGTTTGCTTCCTCGGCTCGTTTTGCTGCCTAGTTGTTTTGGCGGCTTGGTGTTGCCCGTGCCTTTCCCTCCAGAGCCCATCCCCTGTGCCGACTCCTAGGGTTGCCCTTGGAGTTCCGGAGCCCATCGGGTCCCTGGGAGCCGGCACTCCCACCAACCAGCCCTTTGGATTTCTTGGTGTACCCATCGGGCTTTGTCGGTGGGACTCCCCCTACGAGGGGGAGCACCACCGTTGCTTCACCCACTCACATTAGCGTGTGAAGGGGGGTGTTTAGGGGTGGGAGGTTGGGCCTTGGAGGGAAAAAGGCACGGGCAAACGCGGCTTGGTTTTGAAGGGCTTGGGCTTTGGGTCAGCTAGGTGGTTTAGGTTGTTTGGAAGCATTTGTGTCTCTCGAGGCTGTAGTCTATGGTGGGTAGTAGTGACACTGCCTCTCGGCACAGCTCTGCTTCCGTGCATTTTCGATGCACGTACCTCCATAGTTTGCAGTCTGAGCCGCTGTAGGTGGCTAACCACCCAAGCGGCCAGTCCACTACCCACACTCACGGGTTGGATCATCCCCAAGCCTCCGCCCCGGCTTTACCGGGGTGGTTTGCTCGGGGACTCATTATTTTCGCTTCCACTTTATTTTACCCAACAGCCTTAATAAGCCTCCAACGCGGCTCCACCGAAGCCTCCCTCTATGGTGCCCTCCATTTCCTGAATAATTGATTGTTCACTGCCTCATTCATTGAGGCTACATCCCTTGGTGCATCTATCAAGACCTCCTCATTCACGCATTTCGTGAACCTCCTCCCATAAATCAACTTCGCCAGTTTGCAATCACTGACTCTAATCATTGTCTTGTTCCTCCAAGCCCTGTAGGCATTAGCAATGAATGACCTTATTGTGTCCGTTACTCGAATACAGAGTGGGAAGACCTCGGCATCGAGTGCCTTGTCTCTTTGTTTTGTGTAGTGTATTATTGCTATGTAGGCTGGTTGCCAATCACCGTCTCCGGCGTAGTAGTTGTTGAGTAGCCATGAGTGTATGGCTAGCTTGATGGCTGCCATTTTGATGAACGGCGTGTAGTCGCCAAATGTTGGTGCCAACCTCAACTCGACAAGGCATGCCGATCTACCCCTCAAGTCGTGGATTAATAGATCTGGTGAACCACATATCACTGCCTTAGTCTCATCGATGTATGCGCAGAGCTCCGTGAGTGATGGGATAAACCTACTCGATCTCACGCCCAACGCGGTCTCCTTAAAGAGTGCGTGGGCTGTCCTCGATAGTATGGACTCGATCGTCGACGGCCACCTATGGCCTTTCACATGAACAACACCCATTATTTTAGTCACGGTATTACTAACCCTCTTGTTAATGCCATCCCTAAGCACGCGACTAGGCAAATCACCATTGACTAGGTAATCAATCACCTCATCAACGACCCTCGACAGGAAGCCAACACCACCCGCAATGCAAGGTGAGTTCTCAACCACCACAAGAACAACAACCACACCAGGCATAAAAGGCTACCCACGCACCAACCATTTCAACCTGGCTCGGTTCACTTTTTATGAATAGCCAAGGTTAAAAACCCTAAAGTAGGCAATCCTTGTATGTGGTTTGTGCCTAGATCTAGGGCCTTGCTTGTAATGGTTGTCCTCGCCCTGGCGATAGCCTCAGTGGTTGTTTTGGTTGCCGGTGGTGTTGGTGCCTCGCCATCGCTTATTGCCTATTCTCGCATTGGTTCTCTTGGTGGGGTTGGTTATTACGCATCGCAGCCTGTGCCTGGTGTTCCTCCTGGTTTGTTGGTTAGGGTTTTCCTCATCAATGGTTCGGTTGTTGAGCCCGTGGATGCATTCATTGATGTATACGCCAATGCACCGAACGGCATTGTCCATGTTGCCATGGGTTACTCATCAATCCTGATTGTGCCGTTCAATGACTCGAACTGGCAGTATGTACTTGGCAAGTGGGCTTCGTTGGGCATACCATTCAGTGATTATGAAACATCAATGCTCATATTCATAACCTACGTAAAGGGTAATGAGTCATGGATTGTGCCCTTACTAGTCCCATACAACGTTGGTTGGGCTATTGGTGGAACAACACAACCAACAAGCCCGAGGTACATACTCGTCAACGCCTTCATAAACGTCAACGAGCTAAGACCAAACAAGGTAGTTCCAGTAAAGCTAAACAGCACGGTCACGGACCCACAGGTCTTCGGGACATACAACGGTTACACGATCTACAACTGCAGCCTAAGCGGACCACAACCACCAACATACTCCAGTGATTCGACCATGTACCAACCAACGAGCGACTGCATCGGGATCAACGGATCACTACCAATCGCATGGGCTACGTGGAGCAACGGCGTAATACAAAACGACCAAGGGCTACAGTTCCAGCTTGCCATAGACTTCTCGGGAACGATGAACTGGGACGCAATGGCGACAAACTACGGCAATATAGGTACATCATACAGTGCGCCAGAGAACTGGGCTCTTGCTTTTGAGAATGCAGTACAACTTGGTTCTCGGGTGACGCAGCCCGGTTCTGTGTATTGGTACTATGGGGGTGCCACATGGGGCATTGTTAATTATGAGGTATATTATGTGGATACTTATTCGGGTAATTATTATCAAGTGGGTACTACGACTGTTTCTGAGGTGCTCTACGTACCACCATACGATACTAACGTCAACCCAGCATTTGACTATGGCAATGGGACGATAAGCATGCTCTACAACGGCGCAACAGCACTAAGCCAGCAGTACTTCGGATACCCGGCGTTGAATACCTCAACAGTCGTTGACTACGCAGCATTCATATACACATCAACGGGTCAGGAGTACCTCTACCAATGCAAAGGGCCAGTTAATGCAAATACAGGGGTGTCAGGAACGTATTATACCATAACGCTTGGCGGTGTTGAAACAGCCTATAGCTTGAGTACGGCTGAGATTGGCACTGAGTTGGGTGGTTTGGCGTTCGATATCTTGGTAGATGCGGCGGCGGAGGCGATGACGGAGGGAGGGGCGACGCCGCTTATCGAGTTCCTGAACCAGGTTGGTTCGGCAATATTCGACATCGCCGGCCTACTCATACCGCCACAAACCTCATCATCAGTAACGCAGACCACGCTTGAAATTAGCGGCGTCACAACCGGCACAAACCTCTACATCTCCGTAATCGACGCCACGGCAGTCTACGGCTTGCCCACGTTCGGCTTCATACTGAACGCCACGAACTACTACGGAAACCCAACAACATACACATGCAAGTACGGCAAAGTCACATGGATTGGTTAAATTAGCTCCTACGCCTATTCAGCATCCCATATAGTCCTCAAGTTAATATTGACCGCCTAGGGGCTGCATGATTGGTATTCTGCATATATTGTGAACTTCGTTGTTGATGTTCCATAACTTATTGAGCCGTACTTCGTTGTGTAGCCGTTGTACGTGATCACCATGGTGTAAGTGTTGTATGGTACTCCGTAGTTAAACACAGTCCATGGGACACTGACCACCGCTGGCCCGTGCGGTGGTGAGCCATCGAAGCTCGTTGGCACACTAAACGTCCCACTCCAGACCAGTTTACCACTCGGGTCGTAGAGCATTGCCGTGACGGAACCACCAGGCACAAGCAATGGGCTATTCCCAATATAGACGTAGACAGTCCAGTTATAGGAGTTAAAAACGTACACACATGGGTTATAGACAACGCCAGGCCCATCAACATACATAGAAGTACCACTCGAATAACGACCGAGGCTCGTCACGTTGAAGCCAAGTATGTATGGGTAGTAATAGTAATTCTTCGCGGATTGGGAATACGTCACGGGCAAGGCGACGACCAACAAATCGCCATAAGCAGGATACGAAGAAGCAAAATTAACAATTACCTCGATTATGCTTACCTGCGTTGTGGATACCTGGAGGCCGGCGACCAAGTTGGCTAGTATAAACCCAGATACGCTGAGCGCCTTACTAGCGGCCTTGGCTGCGTAGGCGATGATCGACCCTATGGGTATCGCCCCAACCATGCCGAAGGGACTACTGTAGGTCCGTATAGAACTAAACCAGTAGCTATATGCGCTGCCACCACCTACGTATATCTCGTCGAATGGTACGTATTGCAGGTTGGTTCCAGTGTACTTACTATAGAGGGTCGTTAGGTTGCCTATGTAGGACATGTTGGTTGAGTAGTATAGTTGCCCATTGTTCGCTATTGAAGCTACGTACGCCTCATACACATATTGATTAGTGGACCCTGTGATACAGACCAGTTGTAGTTCGGCTATCCCAAGCGTGCCTAGGTGGTAGATGAAGCCACCACTGGGCTGCTTAAGCCCGAAACCAAGTCCCGTCCAGTAGGTTGTGCTTACCTGAGCCGAGGTCCCTATGAACCTGTACGTTATTCCTGCCGAGCCACCCTGGGTTATGCCTGCTGATGCGTAGAAGTACACCGTTGCCGATGTCTGCTGTGAAGAGTAGGCGCCGAGATAGCCGCCTAGGTAGTTCGGCGCTTTATCGAAGACCCAAGCCACTGGTATCATTTCTTGCGGTGTCGGCCATGACCAGAGGACGTTCCACCAGCAACCCGGTGGGGCTGGTGGTGTTGGTATCTGCGGTGTGCCTGCACCAAGCCCGGTGCCTAGCTCTGTCTTTAGGTCTAGGTTCAATTGTATTGTCTTGTAGTTCAGCCTTGCGGCGCTGATTAGTGGGTTGTTTATTGTGTTTAGTAGTTGGTCTGGTTGGTATGTTGTGAACCACATGTTGTAGTAAACCGTGGACTTATTCACGTACGTGGCCACCACCTCAACACCAACACCCTCACCACCATAACCCTCAATAACCCACTCCTTGGCTATCTTGGCGAGTGCTGTTATTGGAACCCTAGCCACACCGTTAAATGCTGTGCCATTCCAAACCTCAACAAGCGAGGCATTACCGCCAGGTGGTAACACGGCGAAGACCTGGATAAAGGCATTGACTGGCTTACCATTCACGTAGGTCTCAATAACAAAGCCCGGGGTCAATAGGTTGAGGGGGTATGCCGTGATAGACACTAGGACTAGGACAACCACAACAGCGATGAGCAAAAGCAGTTTCGCACCACCAATATGGAATCCACCCCCCCATTGAGGTTTTGGGAACCATCAAAACTACTTCCCTATGGGGCTTTTTTTTACTTCGCCTATTCACTAGAGTTGAACCGAGTGGGGTTGAATTCCGGTTTGTTTTAGGCTTTTATTTTTCCCCGTCTCTTTTTCCCTGTGTCTTGGTCCTGGGCTAAGCATAGGGTTCATTGGGATAATACAACACCACCTAAAACAGGAAACCATCGAGAAACTACCGAAAATAGTATTAACATGAGGACCAACAAGGAACACAACCACCGCAAGAAAATCTAAGCCCAAATCTCAGCCGCACCATATCACGTCAGGGCCTCTTCCGTTAATTCTACCCAATAACTCTCGGCATCCATTATAATCACACTCCTCCTTCTTACCTCCTCGAACTCCTCGGGCGTGTACGCCAGTATATCCGTGGGTATGTCCGGCGAGATCATCCTCCTAAGCAGTGGATAGCGTTCGTGCCAGGGCATGTCCTTAAACCTGGATGACACGACTATTAAATCCAGGTCACTATCCAACAACCAATCACCCCTAGCGAAGCTACCGAACAAGTAAACCCTCGTCCCAGGTCCCAACTCCTTCCTAACGCTATTTAGGAATTGCTTAAGCGCATCCCTAATTTGACTGGGTAACTCCAAGTGTCTTGTTCGCAATTGCGATCACCACCTCCGCAGCCTCAAGTGCCCTAACAGCCTGAGCCTTATTAATCCTTTCAGATGGCACCTCCAACCCGGCGTTGGGATACCTAGCGGATACATAGTACTGAGAGATCTCGGGCAGCCTGTCGATTACCTCCGTAGGCAGTGTTATTAGCTCATGAATCTCCTGGAATAGGGTTACGAGGTCGTGGGTCCTAGGGGGACTCCTTCTTTTTAACGCTATAACTAATGCCTTAAATGCCTTCTCGATGGCTTGCTGCGACATGAAGACGCTCAATGCGTAATCGCCCTCCGATAGGCTTCGCCTAGCCCTCACCAGATCGTAATTGGCCTCCTTAATCCAGTTCAGGACTTCACGCCTGATGGCGTCCTGCACGGGTAGTAAAATAATAAAGTAGTTAATAAGTAAGTGGTTGTGGTTTCAGTGTACCTTGTTCAACATGGTAAGGCGTTCGATGAGAGCGTAGATCCTGAGAGGAGGTTGACGCCTGATGGTATTAGGGAGAGTGAGTTGGTTGCTAATTACCTGGCGGGTCTCGGGATTTCAGTACCTAAAATAGTGCATAGCGGGAAGACCAGGGCTAGGCAAACCGCTGAAATATTCGCAAAATACCTTGGTGTCGCTAATGTTGAGGTCGCCGATGGTCTTAATCCCAATGATGATCCCACCATTTGGGCCCAGAGGATAAATGAGTTAACGAGCGACTTAATGATTGTTGGTCACCTACCGCACCTCAGCCGTTTAACCTCATTATTAGTTATGGGTAATCCGAACATTAGGATTGTCGAGTTTAGGTACTCGAGCGTTCTCAAACTCACGCGCACTAACGAGGGTTGGGTCATTTCATGGTTCATAACACCAGGTCTAGTGCAATTTAGACCCTCCTGAGTTCCCTGGATGTCTTTAGCTTCAAAATTATCTCCCTAGCCTCCCTACCATTCTTTGCCCTGGCGATTATTATTGCCTCCTCAATACGCATTACGTAGCCGCAGTATGGACACTGGTGCGTTTTCACATTATCCCTAACCACAGAGTAGTTCCCGCATTTTGGGCATGAAACCACCAGGTACATGGTTATGTTTTACTAACGCTGAGCCATATTTAATCATTATAATGCCGTGCCCTGAACGGCGGCAATATATATTCCCTTCGCATCTGATCGTTTTAACTTATTTTGTCCGCTGCTCCCTAATAAAAGTAATTTATATTTCCAGGTGTGCAATTAGGTACTGAAGAAGTTGAGAGGGTGGTTGGGATAGGCGTTTTAAAGAGGAATGGTACGGTTGAGGACTTCATAGTAAATAAGTTACTTGAATCACTAAAGCGTGCAGGTGCACCAGATCCTGACCTAATAGTGAGGAGTCTTGATATTAAGGGTACCGTGACGAGTAGCGAGTTGTCGGATAAGGTTCAATTACTAATGCTAAACCTGGTTACCGAGGATTTGAAGTGGCATGACGCAGCCAGGAACTACCTAATATGGAGCGTGTATAAGCAGGTTTGGGGTAAGGATGTTGTTAGGGCAATCAACGAGGGCAGGGTTAGGTTTGAGGATGCCTATAGAGATGGCTTCGTCAGGTGGTTCAAGACGGGGCTCGAGTTGAGGATTTGGGATTCGGAGATGGCTAGTTGGTTTAGTCAGCACATTGATGAGTTGGCTAAATACCTCGATCCAAATAGGGACCTCCTACTAACATACAACGGCGTTAGGACGCTAATGAGCAGGTACTTGCTTAAGAGGCTTGATGGTTCATTTTTCGAAGCACCGCAGTACCTATGGATGAGGACTGCCATGGGTGTGGCATATGCGGAGCTTAGGTATGGTGGTGACCCAATAACGTGGGCTAGGAGATACTACGACTTAATGAGCCAGCTCAAGTTCATGCCCAACTCACCAACACTCTATAATGCAATGACAAGGCTTGGCCAACTTTCCGCATGCTTTGTTGTACCTGTCGATGATTGCCTATCTAGGGAGAGTGATACGAATAGGGATGACACTGAGTGTAACTTCGGCATAATGGACGCACTAAGGCTTGCAGCCCTCATTTTCCAGAGCGGTGGTGGTGTTGGTTATAACTTCGGTAAGTTGAGACCAGAGGGTGATATTGTTAGGTCAACCACGGGCATAGCCTCGGGTCCGTTGAGTTTCATGAAGTTATTCGATACGTTGGTTGATACAATAAAGCAGGGTGGTAAGAGGCGCGGCGCTCAAATGGGTATGCTGTTTTGGTGGCATCCAGACATTGAGAAGTTCATCACGTCGAAGAGCGGTGAGCAGAAAGACATGCAATTACAGAACTTCAACATAAGTGTCACCATAGATGATTACTTCATGCAGAAGGCACTTAAGGGTGAGGACATTTATTTAATAAACCCGAGGGAGTGCCCATGCCTATACAAGACGTGGGGTGAGGAATTCGCTAAATGCTATGAATCATGCGTCGAGCAAATTAAGGCAGGTAGGATAAGGATTTGGAGGAGGATCAATGCTAAGGAGTTGTGGGACAAGATCGTTAAGTCGGCTTGGGACAGCGGCGATCCAGGGCTTTGGAATAGGGACTTGGCAAACTTCATTAATAATGAGAAGCTACCTGGTGAGGTAATAAACGCGACGAATCCATGTTCAGAGGAGTCGTTGTACGACTTCGAGAGTTGCAACTTAGGTAGTATAAACCTGGTTAAGTATGTTAAGGATGGCAAGATTGAGTGGGAGGAATTGGCTAGGGATACGCAATTAGCCGTTAGGTTCCTCGACGACGTTATAGACGTCAATAAGCTACCACACGAGAGATTGAGAAAGAGGGTTCTCGAAACAAGGAGGATTGGTCTCGGTGCTAATGGATTAGCAGACACATTAATAGCCCTAGGCCTCAGGTATGACTCGCCACAGGCCCTAGCTGTTTCTGATACGTTGGCAAGTTTTATAGCTAGAATTGCGGTTAGGTCAAGTATCGACTTAGCCAGGGAGAAGGGTACTTACCCCGCCTATAAGCACAGTGATTGGGCTGAGGGTGTGCTACCCTGGACGAAACATCGTGAGAGGCTTGATAAGTTCTCGAGTGCATTTGATAAGGAAGCCGTTGACGAATACCTGGAGATTCTCAAGGTTGGTTATGATGATGCCAGGGTTAAATCCATAATTGATGGCGCTACGGCAGTCCTCAAGGGTTATAGGGCCTTGGATGAGGAGTTGTCTATTGATGCTAGTACCATAGGTATAAGGAACGGATCAATAATGAGTATAGCCCCTGAAGGTTCAAGGAGCTTAATTGCTGGTGTTAATTCGAGTATTGAGCCTCTATTTGCCATAGCCTACATTAGGAATTTAACGATAGGTAAGCTCATCGAGTACAATTACACCGCATTGAAGCTTTTAATGGGTACAAAAACGCTTGATGAGAGTACAAGGAAGTTCGTTGAGGAGTATGGAATATTACCTAGGAATCATCCACTTGCTGAATTGTTACGTACTGCCCATGAGATTCATTGGAAGTGGCATGTGTATATGCAGGTAACCTGGGCTAGGTGGAATGACTCGGGTGTTAGTAAGACGATCAACATGCCCAGCGAGACACCTATTGATGACGTGGAGCAAGCCTATAGACTTGCCTGGTTGTTGGGCGCCTTTGGCATAACGGTGTATAGGGACAGGAGTAAGTCTGTCCAGGTAATATACACTGGCGTTAAGGGGAGCGAGGCAAAACCCGCTGTTGAGGTTAGGGAGGTTAAGCCCAAGGTTGAGGCTAAGGTTAGCTATACATCATTATCATCACTTAAGGACAAGCTTGTCAGGATTAAGGGCGACGGTGGTAAATCAATAGAGGAGGAGATGGTAGAGGAGCTTGGTGAGACTGACGATCCGTATTGCAAGACGGGCTCCTGTGGCTAATTTTTACTCAACAACATTCTCCCTCAATATTCCCTTTCCCGCGGCTTCATTAAATAGCTCAATAAGAACATCTGTGTAATCCCTTTCGCCAACTTCCACATCATCCATATGCTTCTCAACGATCCTAGTTCTCTCCTCACTAACCAAATCCTTAAACTCCTCATTTTCTTCGGTTAAGTACTTATAGACTTGGCGTCCAAGGTTTGTGGGAACCACAAACCTCGACCTCCTACCAACAACTAGGGCATAACGCCTCTTGAGTATCACATCAACGATCTTGGCATAAGTGCTTGGTCTACCTATACCCCTATCCCTCATCATAGCTATTATATCACCCTCCCTAAGCGGTTGTATCCTACTTACCTTCTTTATATAATCCACACTGGCTACATCATACTCACCAGGAGCAAGCTCCTGGTACTCCCTACCCTCTAGGTAACTCCATACCTTGGTGAACCCAGGCTCCAGGATCTTAGCCACCCTCTCTACCTCCTCAGCATGCACTTCCTCACCATTTAGGTAAACACCTATTCTCATTTTCTCCTTCATAACCTTAGCACTCTTCATCTGGCTTGCCATGAATCTCCTAAATACTAAGTCATAAACTCTTAAGTGGTTTGATGTAATCCTAATTGCAAGCTGGAGAAGCCCTGTGTTTAGTAGGTTCCTTAAGTCATCAGAATCTATGGGCCTTGTTGGCCTTATGCACTCATGGGCACCAAGTTCCTTACCACCCCATGATCTACCAACGAAGTACTTATCACCAATCTTCTCACTAATGTACTCCTTAGCTACGCCTATTCCTGTTGTGGAAACCCTAGTACTATCGGTTCTATGGTATGTGATTAGGCCGGACTCAAAGAGCTCCTGTGCTATAGCCATGGTTTGCTCCACGCTCAAGCCAAGTATATTGGCTGAATCTCTCAATAAGGCATCCGTAGTGTATGGAGGTAATGGATTCAATTCCTCCTCTCTTTCCTCAATCTTACTCACCCGTACCTTAATCACGGCATCCGTGGATTTATTATTATGAAGCGCCCTCAGAGCCTTTACCAAACCTTCCTTATCGGGTGGTATGCTTAACCTAATCCTTACACTATTCTTCAGCGATAACGTTACTGCGTACACCTTATCCCTCCTACTTTCATCATACCTCTCTATGATCCAACCAAGGACTGGCGTTTGAACCCTACCGGCAGATAGCACCTTTCTATTGAACTTCTCCTGAACCTTCTGGCTAAGGCCAAAGCCTATCCACCTATCTTCAATTCTCCTAACTAATTGTGCACCAACCATGCTCAGGCTTATGACCCTGGGATTTGCTACGGCATCCATGATTGCCTTCTTAGTAACCTCGTGAAACTCGATCCTGGAGATACTACTCACGTAGGGTCTGAGCATCATGTACACATCCCAAGCGATCTTCTCACCCTCCGAGTCAGGGTCTGTGCCGATCATTACTTGATCAACCTCCGTGGCTATGTCCCTTATTGCACTCACTATGTCCATCGCATCAATCAACTTTGCATTATGTATTCTACAGTAATCAACATCTTCTGTATACGTCTCACCACCGACAGGACACCTCTTTATTGTTCCATAAATTGGAATGAAGCTATTACCAGCCTTCAACACCCCATAGTAATCAAGAACCTTACCTAACTTCAGAGCTGATAGGTAATCCTTGATATCCATTGGTGCAGCCGGCACCAGATCCCACATATGGCCTTTCGTTGCTGTTATCAATATGTAGAGGTTGCCTAATGTGGCTTCGTAAATAATCAATGGCCCTACCTCCCTTCTTGTTGGTATGCCGAAGAAGCTTGCTATAGTTCTCGCTTTAGTTGGTGATTCAACAATGACCAAGGCTGTTCTCAATGGGTCTCTTTCTAGGAACTGGTTGGGAATCTTACCCAACATTATATTCCTTATCAACTCCCTCTCGCTTCTGATCTTACTCATTACATTGTCTAAATTCACCTCATTAATGTTCTGTAGCCTTACATCCTCAAGTCTATACCTAAGGTTCCTAATCAAGCCATTAAACACCTTATCATTATCAACGAGAAGTATCGACAATCCCAACGATACGCCACCAACGTACAGCCTAGACGTCCTACCACTGCCCTGTATGTACGTGGTTACGTCAGGAACTACGACGTACAAATCACCATTAATGTACTCAAGACCAACTTCGCCCGACTCCTCAATTGCCTTTCTAATGTTTGAATCTTTCAATAATTTGTTAACTAAATCAACAGCATCTTTTATTACGTCAGCGGCATATTTATCGAAACCACTCAACTCCCTTCCCTCCTCGATTGCCCTCAGGATGTTGTTCACTTGCCCCTGGTTGAGCGCTGTTAAGTTTCTTAATCTGACGATTACCCTATCGATATCATTCCTGAGGTATTGCGGTACGATATTTCTGATGTTAAAGAGGAACACTAAGTACCTAGTGGGTGTGAACTCCTCTAACTTAACCTTAAACCGCATGCGTGGTACACCAACGAAGACCACGTAGGCTATCCTTTGGGGCAAATCAATGCCTCTAACTAGGGATGATCTTGAAGTTGCAAGTCCTATCAATACGTCTAGCTTACCCTCAACGAAATCATTTAGCACGGATTTGCTTGGTTTTAAGTACGTTGCAGATTTTACACCGATTTCGGTCAATTTATCATTTAACTCATTAACAAGATCCTTTAGATCAGGTGGTACATATACGATACCTCCACCACCAAGTCTCTTCACTATTTGAACCGCATAGTCAATAAGGGATCCCTCAGGCTTCGCATACACATCAACCACATTCCTAAGCCCCTCTGCCCTACCGCCGGTCTCGAACCCAAGGAACTCCCTGAACAGGAATAACCTAGCGGTTCTCCTCATTCTTGTTAATGCGCCCGAGGCTATTAGAATGCCTATATTATTATTTTTCACGTAATTACTCAATTCATTACTCAGCTTCTTAATCTCCTCCCTGAGCTTATCGATCTCCTCCTCACTGGCTCTAAACCTAATCGCCTTCCTCAATCTTTTCATTAGATCAACAACAGTCAATGCCTTACGTATTGTATCCTCATCAATGCCAAGCAGTATTAATAACCTATCGATGTTCTTACTCGATGCCTTCAACACACTATCAACATCATCAACGAAAATCAACGAGAACTTGTACCTCCTAAGAAGGTCCATGTGCCTTGACAGGAAGGCGTTGGTTACTATTAATACGTCGAAATCACCATCCTCAATAGCCTTCATCGCGTCTACCAACTCCTGCTTATTCAGTATTGAGGATGCGTGGACGACCCTAACGCCGACATGGATTTTGCCCACGTACTCGGTTAATCTCCTGGAAACATCGTATGCTAATGTTGATGTTGGTACAACAATTAGAACTTTCCCTTTTCTCCTCGTTGCAACGTATATTGAGGCAACAATGCCGAATGTGGTTTTACCACTGCCGGTCGGTGCAACTATTGCGAAGCTCTTGCCCTTAATAATCCTCCTAGCCCACAGTCTCTGGGCGCCCCACATGTTTGTACCAACAATGTCCTTAAACATCTTTGCGAAATCCTCATACTCATTAAGTAAATTCGATAACGCCTTAAGCCTATTAAGTGTACCCAGCTTTTCGAGGGTGTTTAGGACCTCGAGAACGCCCGAGACCTTCCTTGGGGTTTCAGGTAAGCATTTATGGCATGGTAACCCAGAACCCAACCTATCCGAGGTTATGTCTCCCCCGCAGTTTGGGCAGGCTCTCCTATATACTACTAATGGTTGTTTCTCCATTTATCGAATCATATTGTGGAAAGCCCCTTAATAAATATTCATTGCCTCTCGGGGTTTCCTGATTGTTAGGGTTAAATATTGATAATACAGAGGTATTGCTTGAGTAGTATGTCGGTAAATACGGGTGGTATACAGGATTATGTTAAATATGTATACGTAATGTCCTTGATCTCAGCCCTAGCTATGGCTGTATCTGTTGATTATGTATTAACTGAGTTATGGCTATATGGTGTTGCTGATCTGACGGTATTGATAGTAACACCGGTATTCATGTTCATGCTCTCCATGCTCGTCATATCGTCAATAACAATGATTAAGCAAATAAGGGGTGGTTTTGGGAATATGTCGTCTAAGGCCAGGGCTTTGATGATCACATACATCGTATTCTTCATGATGGCTCTTGTGTACTTCACGTACATATCCGTGGTGCATTACGCGGGATTGGGGTTGGTCCTCACGGACTATCAACTCGTTGGTGATCACTACCTCGGTTTTGGCCTTGCTCTTTATGATGCTGGTTTACTAACCATGTCCTGGCAGTTAACCGAGGATTTACTCAATAATAAATTGTCGTCACTATATAGGTTCTTCATGATGGCGTTTATGCGTGATCATCATGAGGATGATGATAGCACCATAATAGTTAGGTAATGATTGCAAAACGCATGGCTTTAAAAGCCAATCATTGAGTAATTAAACCAATGGGTGCACGAATTGCTGGTTTGGTTGCTGATTTATTGCTTAGGACCTGTAATGCAACCTCTGTGGAGAGGCAATCATTTATCGATGGATCCAGGTACATGATTAGGTTTGGCGATAACAACAACATGGAGGTACACCTTGTGGATAAAGGTGGTGGACTTTTCGCAGAGTTTTGGGTTAGCACCCACGCAACCCCAATAATGATTATTGAATACCTATACCCAAACATGGAACCATCCAGCGTCTGCAGGGAGATATGCGCATTAATAGAAATAATAAGTGGTTCATTAATGATGCAAAGACCGCGCACACAGGGGGTGCAAATGAATCAACCCAAGTAATTGAGAATACCGCCACCCCTCCTCTCCGTTGAAGTTGCACCAATTGACGTGTCACCGAGTATTATCTTAAGTAATTCATCCCAGCTAAGGGTCCCTCTTATTGCCCAGTCAATTAACTCCTGTGTGTGATTACCGAGTATTGCCAAGAACTTTTGCCAATTAATTCCAGACCTACTTAACTCCCTACCCCAGTGGTTCCATAGGTACTTTGCCACCTCATTGCCAAACCATACAGCAAACGCGTCACAACCGGAACCGCTACACGCACTTTTTCGTTTTAGTATCCTCTCTTTAATGTCCCTAGGCT
Source organism: Vulcanisaeta sp. EB80 (assembly GCF_002078205.2). NCBI lineage: Archaea > Thermoproteati > Thermoproteota > Thermoprotei > Thermoproteales > Thermoproteaceae > Vulcanisaeta > Vulcanisaeta sp. EB80. The sequence goes on along the minus strand of NZ_LCWN02000002.1, from coordinate 7,233 downwards.
CGGGCGGTGTTGATAACGGCATTCTAATGAATTACTGATTCGCAGTTATATTAATTTACTGCCTAAATATTACCATGCTCAGCCAATTTCGTCAATGATTCTCTTACCATTTATGATTAACCAACCATCACTATCAACGTTGGCACCGCCACTATTTAGGTACCTGCGCATTAACGCATTCAGTAATGCCTTACTATCAAGTACCTCAATGCCGAATTCCTTGCTGAAGTATCTGTTAATATTCCCTATATCCCTAAGTAGGAACTCCATGGCGTTTGGATGGTTTGACTTAACCGCACTGCCCCAATCGATTATAACCAACTCATTGCCGGTATTAACAATGTTGAATTCGCTCAGGTCTGCATGTATTATCTTACCAACTATGAATGCCCGCTCTATATATTTAATTATTGTTAGATACGTCTCCTCCGGATCCTCTGGCGGTGAATCCTTAATCAACGGCGCCGGTATACCGCTATACCCCATGTAGCTTATGAACTCCATAACGAGTATATTCTTGTTGAAGGTTATGGGCTTAGGAACCCTAACGCCTGCATCATAGGCATCCTTTAAGTTGCTGTACTCCTTCCTGCACCAATACTCGATTAACTTCCTCGTATTTGTTATCTTAACTCCGGTGAACCTAGGATCACCAAGTAAGTACTTATACCTACTCCTTATGAATTGGGCTGTGGTTGTGTAGAATATCTTTAGGGCGATATCCCAACCATCCTTCGACTTAGCCCATATGACCTTTGCCTCCTTACCCTGCGCCACAGGCCCGTAAACCTCATCAACGAAACCCTCATTCATAAGCTCCCTCAATGCATCTATTGTGTATTGGTTGAAGACATCATCAACAGTCTTTAATTGATCAATATCCTTAATCCTAAACCGCCTACTCTCGACTCTCCTCCTCAGTATCTCGTCAATATCTCTAGAGAAACCCACCATCCTCAATAAACATAGCTTGCATTTTAAACCCTAAGTCTTCTCATTTTACTAATACTCATGGTAAATATTCTAATGAATATTTATATAACAATGAATAAAAATGCATATAAGAAAATAAAGCCAATAGGAATTATACGACCGAAGAAGAAAAAAGATTTAAAAACATTTCTAATGAAAAATAATCAACCAATATGGCTCTAATTCAGCAAGACGAGACCTGGTCCATGCGTAGGCTCGTTAATTTACACAAGATGAAGCGACCAGTTGGTAAAATTCTCGTTAACCCAGACCTATGTAAGGACTGCAAATTCTGTATCGAGTTCTGTCCAAACAACGTCCTCGAGGAGTCGAAGGATGTGAACTTCAAGGGATACCATTACCCAGTGGTTAAGCCTGGTAAGGAGCTTGATTGTGTTGCGTGCAGGATGTGCGAGAAAATATGCCCCGAGTTCGCAATCACGATTATTTCGGAGGAGTACATAACATACGATAAGTATTACGGGGTGAGTAGGCATGCCCACGGTGGCTGAGCTCTACAAAAAAGACCTGGATAAGCTTCTAAAGCCTGGGATTCATTTCCTGGATGGCAATACAGCTACTGCGGAGGGTGCTGTAACAGCAGGTTGTAGATTCTATGCTGGCTACCCAATAACACCATCTAACGAAATTGCTGAGTACATGTCATATAGATTACCTCAGGTTGGTGGTAAATTCATACAGATGGAGGATGAGATAGCAAGCATAGCCGCCGTGCTAGGTGCATCAGCGGCAGGCGTTAAGTCCATGACAGCAACCAGTGGCCCAGGCTTCTCCCTAATGCAGGAGAACATTGGATTGGGCTCGATGCTCGAGATACCGGCCGTTATAGTTGACGTAATGAGAGCCGGCCCATCTACGGGAATCCCAACGTTATTAGGACAGGGAGATATCTTACAGGCTAAGTACGGATCTCATGGCGATTACGAAATAGTTGCCTATCTACCGGCGAATCCCCAGGAGGCGTTTGATTTCACAATAAAGGCCTTCAACACCGCTGAAAAATATAGGGTTGTGGCTGTGGTACTGTCTGATCAATTAGTTGGTCACATGTACGGTAAGGTTAGAGTTCCTGAATTCGACGAGATTGAGATAGTAGAAAGGCCCAAACCCACGGTACCACCAGATCAATACCTACCTTATGATAGTAAATATCTAGTTCCTCCAATGGCGATTGCTGGCACAGGTTATAGGGTCAATAATGAATCCTTAACTCATACTGATAAGGGTTATCCAACGACTGATAAAGATGCCTCATTTAAGCTCGTCATGAGGCTCGTCAGGAAGATTAGGGAGAATGAGAAGAAGATTGCTGAGTGGGAGGAGTACTTGCTTGATGATGCCGAATACGTGATTGTGTCGTATGGATCAACATCAGGTTCTGTCAGGAGGGCAATTAAGGTTTTGAGGACCCAGGGATATAGGGTTGGACTACTTAGGCCAAAGACTGCGTGGCCATTCCCTGGCTGGGTTGTGGAAAACTTGGCGTCTAGAGGTGTTCAGAAGTTCATAACTGTTGAGGTTAATATGGGCAAGATGTATCACGTAGTTAGGGAGTTTTCAAGGGGCGTCCCCGTGGAGCATATTCCATATGCTCCCGGTTATATTCCTGACCCGGATTATGTAATAAGTAATGTGAAGAAGGTGATCGAAGGATGAGCACGGAGGTGGAGGTAGCAACCACGGGAATTAAGGTTGAGCTTCCCAAGGCTTATGAGGACATTAAGGACCTAATAAGGATTGATAGGCTACCCCACATTTGGTGTCCTGGGTGTGGGTTAGGCATACTCCTGAAGTTATTGGCTAGAGCCATTAAGAATTCCGGAATACCCATCGAGAAGCACGTGATCGTAACAGGCATAGGATGCACGGGTAGGATAGGAGGATACCTAAGACTTGATGCTTACCACGTAACTCACGGCAGGGCAATACCATTCGCGGTGGGGCTTAAAATGGCCAATCCGGAGTTGGAGGTTACGGTCGTTGGTGGTGATGGTGACATACTAGCAATTGGCGGTAATCACTTCATACACGCAGCCAGGAGGAATGATGACATCAACGTAATAATAGTCAACAACTTCATATACGGAATGACCGGTGGGCAGTACAGCCCAACAACACCAAAGGGTGCGAAGACGACAACATCACCCTATGGGCATTTCGAAAATCCATTCAACGTACCACTCCTGGCGTATGCGGCTGGTGCCTCGTACGTGGCCAGGTGGAGTGTTCTTCACCAAAACGAACTTTATCAATCATTACTTGAGATGTTTAGGGTTAAGGGGTTTGCGGTAATTGAGGTACTATCACCGTGCATAATATATACCGACAGAAATGCAATGGGTGATGCTGTTGATTTAATGAAGGTAATTAAGGAGAGGTCAACTATCGATCATAACGCCAATCTTGCTGATATAGACATTGATTTTAGCATGAAGAAGATAGTCCTAGGAAATTTTGCTAAAAGAGAGAGACCAGTATCGTATGGATAATTATCGTAAGATTTGAATATTTTTCTTAATTATTCGTATAATTTAAAATAATTTTTGTCAAATTAGAATAAAATTTATAAGATTCCTTAATTATTTATCAATAGAATAATATGCAACAGTCGCTAGATCAGGTACGGATTAGATTGATGGGTCTCGGCGGTCACGGCATCGTTTTTGCCGGTAGACTTCTTGGCATGGCGGCCGCCATGCAAGGTCTTGATTCGATTCTAACGATTACATATAGCCCAGAGCAGAGGGGTGGTTGGTCTAGGGCTGATGTTATTATTGCTAAGGAGATGGTTGATTATCCATTAATTGATGAGGCCGACGTATTTTTAGCAACGACACAACAAGCCTTTAGTTTAGAGTTCAAGAGCCTTCGTAAGGGTGGTATCTTCGTTTACGAGAGTACGATATACAAGCCAGTGATACCTAATGCTAATGATTACGTAGTAATACCTGTACCTGCCACCGAGATTGCCGAAAACGTTACCGGTAGAAGGTTGATGATGAACGTGGTTCTAGTTGGTGTAATAACGTCTGCTCTTGAGCCTTTGATAAAGGAGGAATCTGTAATAAACGCAATAAGGGGCATGACTAGGAGGGCCGGTAAATTAGATACAACAGTTCAAGAAATGAACATCAAAGCATTCCAGGCAGGGCTCGACTATGGTAGGAAGTACCTGAAAGGTATGGGGTGAGTGCATGCCAACAAATAGGATCCTGGTTCTTGGTGGTGGTATTGCTGGTATTGAGGCTGCCCTGGCCCTAGCAAACATGGGTTATAAGGTGACCCTTGTTGAGAAGTCGCCAGCGATTGGCGGCAAGATGGCGATGCTAGACAAGACATTCCCAACACTGGACTGCAGCATATGCATCGAGGGACCGTTAATAAGTGATGTGGCTAGGCATCCAAACATCGAGCTTCTGGCACCCGCTGAACTCATGGATCTAACGGGATCACCAGGCGATTATAGGGCTAGAATATTGGTTAAGCCTAGGTACGTGACCGATGATTGCACAAAGTGCGGTCAATGCGAGGATGTGTGCCCTGTGGTTGTCCCCAGCGAGTTTGAGGCAGGCATCGGTGCTAGAAAGGCGATTTATCTACCATTCCCACAGGCTGAGCCTGGTATTTACGTGATTGACATAGACCACTGCCTTAATAAACCACCTAACTACTTCCCGTGCGATCGCTGTCTTAAGGCGTGTGATAGAAATGCCATTATATACAACATGATGCCTAAGGTTATAGAGCGTGATGTTGCCGCTGTGATAGTATCAACAGGTTTTGAGCTTGAGAAGGGGGATATATTGGGTGAGTACGGTTATGGTAGGCACATGGATATTGTCACATCACTTGAGTTTGAGAGACTCGTGAACGCATCGGGCCCATCAAGTGGCGTCATTGTTAAGCCAAGCACAGGTGAGGAGCCTGAGAATATATTATTAATATCCTGCATCGGCTCTAGGAATAATAAGTATAATGATTATTGCTCTGGATTCTGCTGCACCTACCTGCTTAAGCAGGGTATATACGCTAAGGTCTTACATGGGATTAAGAACGTAACAATAATGTACATGAACGACGTTAGAACATATGGTAAGGGCTTCGAGAGCTTTTATGACAGGGCGCTCAAGGAGGGCATAAACATTGTATGGGGCAGACCAGAGGTTCTTGGTGAAAAGAATGGAAAAATAGTAGTTAAGTTTGAGGATACTAGGGGTAAGAAGGTTACGATTAATGAATATGACATGGTGGTGCTAGCACCGTCAGTAAAGCCCGTAGGTGATATGGGCAAACTTAGTAAGATACTAAACATATCTCTAAATAGGGTAGGTTTCGTAAGGACTGATCCTGCAAACCCAACATTAACCACGAGGCCTGGTATATTCGTGGCAGGTTCAGTAAGTGGCCCTAGGGATATATCCGAGTCCGTGGTTACAGGTCTTGCCGCCGCCATTCAATCTATTAGGTACGCAGCGCCCGGTGTTATTGAGGAGGAGAAGTACGAGGAAACCATAGAACCATACCCAATAAGGGTTGGCGTATTTGTATGCCATTGTGGTACAAACATAGCTGGTGTGGCTGATGTACCTGCGCTTGTCGAGGCTGCTAAGCAAATGCCAGATGTTGTGCATGCCGAGGATCTACAATTCGCCTGTGCTAAATCATCACTGGATAGGATAACGCAAGTCATTAAGGAAAAGAAGCTAAACAGGGTCGTTGTGGCATCGTGCTCGCCAGTCACTCATCTAAGGTTCTTCCAGGATTCAGCAAAGAGGGCTGGGCTTAACCCATACCTCGTTGAAATGACTAACATTAGGAACCTGGACACCTGGGTTCACTCAGATAGGAAGATCGCCACGGAGAAGGCAAAGGACATGATAAGGATGGCAGTGGCCAAGGTACACCACATGGTGCCATTAAGTACGATAAAGCTCCCAGTCATCAAGAGAGCTTTGGTGGTTGGCTGTGGTCCAGCAGGTCTCGCTGCAGCTACGGGGCTTGCTGGCGCTGGTATAGAGACGATACTTGTTGAGAAGGCTGATGAGTGTGGTGGCATGCTTAGGCGTCTAAATAGGCTTGAGCCTGAGGGTATTGAGGCTAGAAAGTTGCTCGATAGAATAGTTGAGGAGGCTAGGGAGGTCGGTGTTAAGTTCATGCTTGGTACAACAATAAAGGATGTTAGTGGTTTCACTGGGAACTTCCATGTGGTGCTTAGTAATGGAACGGAACTTGATGTTGGAGCGATAATAGTCGCTACAGGAGCTAAGCCTTACATACCGACGGAGTTCAATTACGGCAAGGACCCAAGGGTCTTGACAACACTTGATCTTGAGAATGGCAAGGCAATCGATGGTAAGAACGTAGCCATAATTAACTGTGTAGGCTCTAGGACGGGCGGTAGGGGATGCTCGAAGTACTGCTGCGCTGTCGGTCTCAGTAAGGCATTGGAGTTAAGGGAGCAGGGCAAGAATGTGGTTTTGATATATAGGGATATAATGGGTGTTGATCCTGAAGTTGAGGACTTATACAAGAAGGCTAGGGACGCCGGTGTTCTCTTCATAAGGATACCCAGGAAGGCTGAATTGACGGAGGCTATAAAGATGGACTCGGGTAAGTTGATAGTTAAGGATGTCGAGTTGGGTGATGATGTTGAGATTCCCTTTGACAATATCGTACTTAACATAGGCTTAACACCCAGTGAGGATACCGATGAGGTAGCTAAGATACTCAGACTGTCTAAAGATCAAGAGGGGTTTCTTATGGAGTCACATCCGAAGCTCGGCCCAGTCGATACAATGACCCCTGGCATATTCATTGCCGGTGCTGCTAGAGGTCCCAAGAATGTTGGTGAAGCCATTGCCGAAGGGTACGCAGCAGCGGCTAGGGCACTTATGATGCTTGCTCAGGGATATGTTACAAAGGAGCCATTCATACCGAAGTTTGATTGGTCTAAGTGCACGAAGTGTGGTTTGTGCATAAAGGCTTGTCCATACAATGCAATTAGGGGTGTTCCTGGTAAATGGATAGAGCACATACCAGCCGCCTGCCAAGGATGTGGTGCTTGTGTTGCTGAGTGTCCTCAAGATGCCATAACACTGGATGCCTTAAGTGACGACGCTATTTTGGCTCAGGTTGAGGCTGCTTTGGCTGAGGGGGCTGAGGGGAAGGTTGTTATGTTCACTTGTGCCTACTGCTCCTACTGGGCTGCTGATAATGCTGGCATCTTTAAGTTGCAGTACC